>JAEZIE010000221.1 GCA_023416175.1 Bacillota bacterium | reverse complement strand
TTCATACGGCCAAACTAGCGTCAATGTGTAGTTCAGGAGGCAGAGCATGAAGCCAGAACGCGTCTACTTCGAACCAAAGGCGCTTGATTACCCGCTGGGGCGGCAATTGCAAGAGCAATTCTCGGATGTGGAATGGATACCGATTGAAAACCACAACAACATCGAAACGCTCCGAACCAATCCGAATGATGCGTTTGTGCAGATGAAACGGTTTTTAATTGTGGGGGTGCGAAAATCGCTGCGCTATACGCCCAACCATAAAGTGTCAGATTACTTGGTGCCCTACACGTCCTCGGGCTGTACAGCCATGTGCCTGTATTGCTACCTTGTGTGCCATTACAACAAGTGCGCGTATTTGAGGCTGTTTGTCAACCGCGAGGAAATGATGCGCAAAATGATCAGGGCTGCAGCCGCGGAGGTCCAGGAGCCGGTGTTTGAGATTGGCTCCAACAGCGATCTTGTGCTGGAAAACACTATCACCGGAAATTTGGTCTGGACCATTGAGCAGTTTTGCGCATCAGAAAGGGGCAAGCTGACGTTTCCCACCAAGTTTGATATGGTGGAGCCGCTCTTACACCTGGAGCACAGGGGCAGGGTGATTTTCCGTATGAGCGTCAACCCGCAGGAGGTCATCAACGCCGTGGAGCTTGGAACATCCCCGCTTAAAGCACGCATCCGCGCGCTCAACCGCATGTGCGAAGCAGGGTATCCGGTGGGGCTATTGATTGCGCCCGTTGTACTCATGGAAGGGTACCGAACAAAATATGCTTCGCTTATTGCACAACTGGGCGCGGAATTGACCGAACAGACCAAAAAGAGCCTCGCAATCGAGATCATATTCATGACCTATAGCTTCGTGCACCGCGCCATCAACAACGACGCGTTTCCGAAAGCTGTGGAACTATACGACACCTCCCTCATGACGGTGCGCGGGCGCGGCAGGTACTGCTATAAGGAAAACGTACGTGCGGAAGTGGAAGAATTTTTGCGCGCGGAGTTAGCGGAGCACCTTCCCGGGATTCCGATCCTATATGTGGTGTAAAGTAGCGTGAGAGCGCCCGAAGGCCGATGATTGCTTTCCAACCTTACCGTTGCGTGCGCATTGTGTCCCATGTATACCCTCCATAGGGCGGGAATATACTGTAATGGATGGCGCGCCCGTCCGCGTAAGAGGAGGGATAACCATGGAACTCAGGCAACAGCAGCAAGTAAAAAGGCCCTGCCTGCTCGCGGCGGCGGCATATGTTCTGATGGTCGCGGCCAATATCTTTGCCGAGGCCGTGCCCATTAACGGCGTAACATCGCGCGAGGTCTCCGACAGATACCAGACACTTATTACCCCCGCCCCCGGCACGTTTGTGATATGGTTTGCCATCTGGGTGCTACTGCTGCTTTATACGCTCTATCAGTGTGGTGTTTTTCAATGGAAAGAAGGGAGAGGCCCGTGCAGCACTGAGTTGACGCGGGCAATCGCCCCCCTTTTTTCGATATCCTCAGTATGTAACACGCTTTGGATCATTTCATGGCATTACGAGTTGATTTTGGTTTGCTTTGTGTTGATTGCGGCTCTGCTTTATTGTCTCATCCGCATCATGAGGATACTAACTAGGGAACGGTTATGTATAAAGGAAAAGCTGTTCGCATTTGTGCCGTTTTCGGTGTATGTGGCGTGGGTCATCATTGCAACCTTTGTCAATGCCGCTGCGTTGCTTGTAAGCCTTGATTGGGACGGTTGGGGTATCGCGCCGCAAATATGGGCGGTAGCTGCGCTTTTCATTTGCACTGCGCTTGGTATTTATCTGATGTTTCGGTGGAAGTCCGCCGCAATTGGCATCGTGTTCATCTGGGGATATGGCGGCATACTCGTTGCGCATGCATCGCCGGAAATCTGGAACGGGGCGTATCCGCTTGTGATCATGACACTCATTGTCTGCCTCATCGCGCTGCTGTTCTCGTTTTCCATACGGATCTACCAAAAAAGGCCATAAGGCAAGGCGCTGATCCCCACAATGTCCTTTCCTGTCGAAGAATTCATATAATGAACGAAATTTCAGGCTAGTAATATTTGGATGTCGATGGTACAATAAGGAAGCCTGAAAGTAAATCAATATATTTGTACTGAGCGCCTATGCGTGCCTGCCGTTCCTGCCTTAAGAAACGGCGGGCTGTTGTCTTACCTATGGTGCGGGAGGTTGTGTGCGCGAAAAAGTTGTTTCATACGGAGTCGCGTGGGCGAAGCGGCCGGATGAAATTCGAAAATCTTGCATCCGGTAAACGACACGCTTGCGGCATGGACAAGCTTGCATAAAGATCGGGAGCGGAACGGGTGGAAGGCCAGATACGCAGGATAGAAGTAAACGAATCGCTGGTCCATTTCAACGCAAAGCGCATGGCGCTCATTGCGGGCATTACGTTGGCGTTTCAGGTGGCCAATGTTGTTTTGAACGAGCTTCTTTCCCATCCAGCGCTCTTAGCGGGGGTTGGGTTGCTTTTTATATCCTCTTCCGCCTATCTTGTGATTTATTTCCGTATAAAAAAGACGCCAAAAGCGCGTCCGTATGCTTTAAGTAGAATTTATCGGATGTATGGCCTTGTGCTTGCGCTGTGCATGCTTCCGTTTTTGCTTGCGGATGCAAGGTTCGGAGCTCCCGTGAACAGCATTCTCTACTATGCGGTATTCATGGTTGCGCCTTTCTTTTCCGTTCAGGAGAAAAAAGCGCTCTTTTTGATCGTGGCGCTATACCCCGCCCTGGTGGCAGTGCTTTGCACGCAAAACTGGAGTTACGTTCTTTGCGTTGCGGGGTTGGGGGCAGCGGGCGCTTTGATAGCCTACTCCCTCCACACCGGGTACCTGGATATCATCTCCGAGCTTCGGATCGAAGGCGATATGGACAGCCTGACCAAGCTGTTCAACCGGAAAGCGGGGCTTTTGCGCATGAATGCCCTCATTGCGCTGTGTAAGCGCATGGGTCGGCCGGCCGCCGCCTTTTATATCGATATCGATTGCTTTAAGAACTACAATGATACGTTCGGGCACTTGGCGGGGGACCGTGCGCTCTTGGATGTAACCGCCTGCATACGGCGCTGTTTTGCACGGGAAACGGATGTATTATGCAGGTTGGGCGGCGAGGAATTTGCGGTGCTCATTCCGGTTGCAAAGACGAATGCGGCGCTAATGATGGCAAAGCGCCTGATCCATATGGTTTCCGATATGGGGATGCAGGCGGGCAAAGGCGCGAACGCGAACGTGGTGACGGTGAGCATCGGCATCGCCGTTATGGAGGAAGGAAATGTACGCATGAGTTTGCAGTCCCTCATCAATGAGGCGGACAAGCAGCTCTATATCGCAAAAACATCGGGGCGGAACTGTATTGCGTGCGGCGGAAAGATCGTTTACAGGAACGCCTGGGCATGAGCCTTGGGTGTACGATGGGGATTGGTGGCATATACTTGAAAAAGCTGAGCGAGAAAAATAACACGGTTATTGTGATATTGAGCATGGGCCTGCTGTGGTGCATGGCAATGGTCATTTTCTTGGGTTCCGCCCGCATCCAGTTTCAGAACCAGGCGGTGCGCTGGCTTGATGCTGCAAAAATGCGTTGTGTGGCGCCGTTGGAAGAAGATCTCCTTGCAGCAACCGGGGTTGAATCGGGGAGTGTCCCCCTTTCCGGGGTGGATGCAAGCGGCAGCCGTTGGCTCATTCTGGATGAAAACTATCGCGTCTTGGCGGATGGCAATTCCCTATCCTGGTGGATGGAGCGCGGGCTAATGAATCAGGATGGTACATTGGAGGGAATGCTCCGGGACCGGCTTGTGGCAGCGGGTGTAGGCGGGCTTGTGACAGAGCCTATGCAGACGGGCGAACTGGATCACTATGTCGCATCCGTTCCGCTTTCCACCGGTGGTTTCTATATGCTGTATGCGGCAGACCCTATCCAGATGGAAGATATTTACCGCTTCTTCATGAACAACTATTTGTTGCTGGGCCTTTGTATGCTCTGTATTTCTGCGCTTGGGTTATTCTTGCTGTTGATTGGGCGCGGACAGGATCGCCGGAATGTGAAGGAAGAAAAGGACAGGCTGGCCTGGCTGGAGGAGCGCTATCGTATCATCGCGCGCGAATCCGAGGATGTCATATTTGAAATCTCCCTCAACGAAAGGTGGATCGAAGCCAACGAAAACTTCCGCAAGCTCTTTGGCTACAATGTGGTAAAGTGGAACCGGGAATATAGGCGCCAGGTACATCCAGACGACATGGAAAAGTTCGACGCCATCTATAAGGGCATTAAGACGGGCAAGCGTACCATGAAGGAGGATCTCAGGCTCAGGCGCGCGGACGGCAACTATATTTGGTGCAGAATGATTATTGCCGTCCTTTCGGATTCGGCCGGAAAACCGGCGCGCATTTTGGGCAAGATCACCAATATCGA
>JAEZIE010000212.1 GCA_023416175.1 Bacillota bacterium | reverse complement strand
TTTCCAGTTATTTCATACGATAGAACAATGGGAAGAATTCTTCAGGCGGAAGTAGGGTGATCGCATTGTCTGAATATACTGTGCAGCCCGGAGATACGGTTTATTCCATTTCCCGTTTGTTTGGTATCACAACCGCCGCCCTGCTCGCTGCCAATCCGGAGATTACCGATATCGACAGAATTTCAGTGGGCCAAATTCTGCGCATCCCAGGCACGCGTGCAATCCGCCGTACGATCGAAGTGAACGGTTATGCCTATACAACCGTGGATGAAGGCGCCTTAAGAAATATCCTGCCCTACCTGACTTATCTGAGCATTATCGGTTTTGAGGCAAACCCGGATGGCTCCATCCAATATCCCGATGACGCCGCGCTGATCGAAACCGCACTTTTATACAATGTGGCCCCGCTGATGGTGGTTTCCAACCGAGACGCTTTTGGAAATTATTTGGGCGATCTCGCGCATACCCTTCTTGCTAGCACGGCTCTGCAGCAAACGCTGATCGACAACATCGTTGCTCGCCTGCAGGATGGAAACTATTACGGGATCAATGTCGATTTTTCGGAGCTTTACGTGGATGATTTCTTTGCATATGCGGGGTTTTTGCAGTCGCTCACCATGCAGCTGCATCCGCTTGGCTATATCGTGGTGGTGGCTCCCAGGATCAATATCCTGCTTGAGCATCAGGAAGTGCTCGAGCGTATCAACCAGGCATTTTTCTTCAATAGCCTGATGGACCGCCTGATCATCCGCACCACCATATGGACCTGCACTTATGACGTAGCGCGCCAACTGCCCCTTATTGATGAGTTGCAACGGGCAGTGGATTTTGCCTCCAGCCTGATTTCCAGCAATAAAATATTATTGGCGGTGCCCAACTGCTGTTATGTCTGGCGAATTACCGGCGACGAGGCGGTTCTCCTCCGGACGCTTTCTCCGGCGCAGGCGGATGAGCTGCTGATAGCAACCCATGCAAGAGTGGCCATCGATCCGCAGACGCAGGCGTCATATTTTCAATACTACGATCAGGACGATGTTCTGCATCAAGTCTGGTGCGAAAACGAAACCAATCTCAGGGGGCCGCTGGCGCTGGTAGAAACGTATAACCTTGGCGGCATCAGTTTCCGTACGATCGATCGTTTTTCCATGGTAAGCTACCGAACGCTGGCGAGTCTCTATGAGATTCGGAAAGTCGTATGAACGCTACGGCCTGTGGTGCGATACAAACTGGTGGCCGGATTTCTGATTAGATTTTGCTTAAAATCATGTAAAGCACACTTAGACTACAGATAACCTACAGATAAAGTTTGCAGAACTATTCTGCGGTTTTACCGCCGATCCCGGCGGCTTTTTTCTGCCTTTGTTTCATATGCATAGAATATCCTTTGTGAAAGAAGGGAACCGATTTGTTCGACTATATCGTGCAGCCGGGTGATACCATCTTTTCCATCACGCGCCTGTTTAATATCACCACGGCGCAATTGCTTTTTGTCAATCCCGAACTCAGGGAAGATGGCGCCCTCTACGTTGGTCAAACGCTGCGCATCCCGGAGCTTCGGCAGGTGCGCCCAACAATTGAGGTAAACGGTTACGCTGACCCTACAGTAAGCGACGAGGTTCTCTCTAGCACGCTGCCCTTTCTTACTTATCTGAGTATCCTGGACTATGAGGTAAGTGCTGACGGCACGCTCTCCTCTGTTGATGGCACAAGGCTGATTGAGGCAGCGCGCCAGTCAGGGGTGGCGCCCCTGATGGTGGTCTCAAACATCGTCCCGGGTGTTGGTTTTTCCGGTGATTTGGTGCATACCCTGTTGTCCGACGCAAGGTTGTATCAAACGCTGATCGATAACATCATCGCAATTCTGAACGAAGAAAATTATTACGGCGTAAATCTGAATTTTACAGAGCTGTACCCCGGAGATTATGTTGCTTATACAGGGTTTCTGCAGTCCCTTTCCACGCAGTTGCATCCTTTGGGCTATATCTTGATTGTCGCGCCCAGAATCAGGGTTTTTGTCGAGGAGCAGGTGGCTTTGCTCGAAGCGAATGTACGCTTTCCTTTCAACGGCATAATAGACCGCCTGATCCTGCGCAGCACCGAGTGGGTATGTGCCTACCAGCAGCGCGCGATCTCGTTCATCGACGAGCTACAGCAGGCGATTGACTTTGCAATACAGCTGATTTCCAGCCCCAAAATACTGATCTCAATACCCAGCTGCTGCTTTGACTTTCGATTATCAGGGCAACAGAGCGAATTGGATCGCCTGTTATCGTCGGCACAGGCGGATGAGCTGGTTTATGAGACAGGCGGGGTATTCCTCATTGACCCTCGTTCCCGGACCTCTCATTTTACGTATGTTGAAAGAGATGGCGCGTTCCACGAGGTGTTATGTGAGATCGATACCAACTTCAGAGCGCCAATTGCCCTTGTGAATACCTACAATCTTGGCGGCGTGAGCTTCCGCAATATTGATGACTATTCCGTCACCAGCTACCAAACGGTCAGCGCTATGTTTGAGATCCGCAAATTCATCACCGTTTAGTCGGATGCGTTTATCCGTCCCGGATGGCCGGGTATCTTCGGCGCATATTCTGCAGCTTATAACCGCAAAAAAAGCCCGCATGCGCAATCGGCAACGGGCATGATCAGGCAGATCATAGCGGGTGATGTCGTCTCCCCCTTACGTCGTGGCTGCCTATTATTTCTTAAAGCAAAGATACCATGATTCGCACATCATCCCCTCGGGGTCCATCATGCGCTGGAGCATATCGTGATAATTCTTAGGCGGAGGCACGATACCGGGATCCCCGGGGTTCCAGCCCGCAGGGGTGACAAGCCCTGTTTCATCGGCAAACTGAAGCGCCTGTACCGTTCTTAGTATTTCCGGGATACTTCTGCCCGTGGTCATGGGATAGGTGAGGATGGCGCGGACCCGCTGCATGGGATCGATAATGAATGTGGACCTTACCGTCGCCTCCGTGCTCACATCCGGAGCCATCATGCCGTACAGGCGCGCGATTTCGCCCGTTCTATCCGCAACGATGGGAAACGGGATGCGCACGCCGGCCATTTGATAAATGCTGTCCACCCACGCAAGATGCGAGCTGTTGCTGTCTATACTCAGACCCAAAAGATAGGTATTGATCCCACGAAATGCGTTTGAATGCTCTGCAAACGCCAGAAATTCCGTGGTGCATACCGGCGTAAAGTCCCCCGGATGCGAGAAGAATACCACCCACATCCCCTTATACCGGGACATATTGACCGGCCCCATGGTGCTTGTGGCCGTAAAATCGGGCGCAGGCATACCGATGCGCAAACAGGATTCGTCCATACTTCATCCCTCCTTCGCCTCATTGTATGCGCGATGGCATAGCGATTAGGCCGCAAAACAAAAAATTCCGGCAAACGCCGGAACATCGTTCTTTCCACCCGCAGCAAGAAGCAAGGAAAGGTATGCGCTTGACATGTGGATTATATTATAAGATATAACTTTGTATAAAATCCAAACAGGATAGGCTTCGTGCCTATCCTGTTTCTTCATTCTTTCATTCGTCCTGCTTGGGCGTTTCCTGTAATTCTTCCTGCTTCTCCTCCGGTTCAGCCGGATCGGGCTGTTCCTGTGTCTGCGTTCCCGGAACGTCATTTTCCTCCGCCGCACGCGGCTGGCCGAACATGGCATAAAACAGCGGGAAAAGAAGCGCGGGGGCAAGCGCAAACATGTTGGAAAGACCGGCTTTCAACAAGCCCGCATGCACGAACGTAAACGGCCAGACAGGTACAAACAGCCATTCCCAGGTGGATAGGGCTTGCGCGCGGGCGATCAGCTCCTGGGCCACGACAAACGCAACAAGATAGTACAGCACCACATACCCTGCCGAACGAATGATTTCATCCTGCTTCAACTTCCGCAAAAACAACAGGCCGGAAAGCAGGAACAGTACGGCCGCCGCAACGCAGCCTATGGTAAATACGCCGTCCGCAGGGATGCGCCCCGCTCCCGCCAAATAAGATGCCACGCGACTGACGACGAAATTTAATATGCCCGTACCCAGGCACACGAGCGGCACGCGTATGAGCTTTCGAACCGGGATGGGTTTTCTTTCGGTGGCGGCAAGCTTCATTAGAGAATCCTCTTATCTATGAAAGTAATTGGTACAGCCACAGACCCGTGGAGAGTATACCCATGACACAGGCGAACATCAAAAGCGCCATTGGCATTCGGCGCTGCTTTTTTGTCTTCCGCGCACGATACTCCAGGCCAGCTATAAGCAGACCTGTGAGCGCGGCAGCGGAAGCCGTAAAACCCGGCAGACGCAGGTACCATTCCCCACTTAAGAAAAAATGGTCCGCGAGCAAGAAGCCCGCGCCAATGCTGCACAAAAAAGAAAGCAGTGACGCCAAGCGCTCTCCCCCTTCCGCCCAACAGGCCGTAATATCAGGATTATACCACGAAAAAGACACAAAAAATAGGTGGAAGCAGTTACAGTATGCATGCTATACTATAACGTGAAGCAATAGGGTCTATATATTGCAAGTGTTTTATCAAAAGTTCAAGGAGGGTATTTGAGCATGCAATACTCCCGTGAGGTGGAGGAAATGGTTTGCGTCGCCAAAGGCGCAAAGCATGGCCCTGCCCCCATTCCCGAGGAGGGCAAATGGGTAAAGGCCACGCAAGTTACAGATATCAGCGGGCTTACGCACGGCGTGGGCTGGTGCGCACCACAGCAGGGCGCATGTAAGCTGACGCTCAATGTCAAAAACGGCGTAATCGAAGAGGCACTGGTGGAGACCATCGGATGTTCCGGCATGACGCATTCCGCGGCCATGGCGGCCGAGGTGCTGCCCGGCAAGACGGTGCTCGAGGCGCTCAATACCGACCTTGTATGCGACGCCATCAATACTGCCATGCGAGAACTGTTCCTGCAGATCGCCTACGGCCGCACACAGAGCGCGTTCTCCGAGGACGGCCTGCCCATCGGCGCGGGCCTTGAGGATTTGGGGAAGGGCTTACGCTCCCAGATCGGCACCATGTACAGCACGGGCGCCAAGGGCGTACGGTATCTGGAAATGGCGGAAGGCTATGTGTTGGGTATCGGCCTTGACGCAGAAGACCATGTAATTGGTTACCGCTTTGTTTCCCTGGGCAAGATGATGGACGCCATCAAGAAGGGTATCGATCCCAAGGAAGCGTTTGAAAAGAACATCGGCACCTATGGCCGCTTTGCAGAAGCCGTCAAGGTGATCGACCCGCGCCACGAATAAGAAAGGAGGGAGTTTAGTATGGTTAAGTTTGAAGGATACGAGAGAAGAATAGAAAAGATCAACCGCTCCCTCGCCGAATACGGCATCAACGGGCTGGAGGATGCGCAGGCGATCTGCAATGCGAAGGGTGTGGATGTTGAGGGAATCGTGCGTTCCATTCAGCCCATCGCGTTTGAAAACGCGGTTTGGGCCTACATCGCTGGCGCTGCCATCGCCATCAAGAAAGGCTGCAAGACCGCCGCAGACGCCGCAGAAGCGCTGGGCCTTGGTCTACAGGCGTTCTGCATTCCGGGTTCCGTGGCGGATCAGCGCGTCGTAGGCATCGGCCATGGCAACCTTGCCGCCATGCTGCTGCGCGAGGAAACCAAGTGCTTTGCGTTCCTGGCGGGCCACGAAAGCTTTGCCGCCGCAGAAGGCGCGATTGGCATCGCAAAGACCGCCAACAAAGTAAGAAAGACGCCTTTGCAGGTCATTTTGAACGGCCTTGGCAAGGACGC
>JAEZIE010000088.1 GCA_023416175.1 Bacillota bacterium | reverse complement strand
GCCGTCCGGTTTTGCCTAAATACCCTTCCACATCTGACCCGCATACACCGCAGGCATCGATTTTGATCAGATATTCATCCGCTTGAGGAACCGGAACCGGAATATCGCGGATCTCCATGTGGTTATCGCCAACATAATAAACCGCTTTCAACGATAAATCCCCCGATCTCTTTGTTAAAGCAATGCGTCCTTATCTGCGGACATCGGCTTTGGAGAGGTATTCGTAGTAACGCACCAGCGAGCTGTGGTCTTCGCCTTCATAGCCGGAGGCTTTGAGCCACTGCATCATTTCCATGACGGCTGCAGTCAGCGGTAGAGGTGCGCCGACATCATGCCCGGTATCAAGCGCGTTGGTAAGGTCTTTGATGTGAAGATTGATGCGGAAGCCCGGCTTGAAATTGCCATCCATCATCATGGGCGCTTTTGCATCCATGACGGTGCTGCCCGCTAGTCCACCACGGATCGCCTTATAAATCGCCTCAGGCTCCACACCGGCTTTTTTGCCCAGTATGAGCGCTTCACCCACGGCAGCGATATTGGCAGCCACAATAATCTGGTTGGCCAGTTTAGTGGTGTTGCCTGCGCCGATGCCGCCGCACAGCGTTACAGAAGCACCCATGACTGCGAGAATGTCCTTCACCTTGTCAAAGAGTTCCTGCTTGCCCCCTACCATGATGGCCAGCGTTCCGTCAATGGCCTTGGGCTCTCCGCCGGAGACAGGCGCATCCAGCATAAAGCAGCCCTTCTTTTCCACTTCGGCGCAAATCTCTTTTGAAGCGATGGGATTGATAGAACTCATGTCCACCAAAATGGTTCCGGGCTTTGCGCCTTCGAGTATGCCGTTCTCACCAAGCACCGCAGTTTTTACATGCGGCGAATTGGGCAGCATGGTGATAATGACATCGCTGTCCTTTGCCACATCCGCATTGTTTTCACCGCGCTTTGCCCCGGCTGTGACAACCTCGTCTACCGCTGCGCCCATAATATCGTATACCTTTAGTTCATAACCCGCTTTGATCAGGTTTTTCGCCATGGGCTTACCCATAATCCCTAATCCGATAAATCCAATTCGCATAATTGTTTTATCCTCCTGTCGTTGCAATTTGCTTCATCGCCGTTTTGGCTGATGTAGTCCTCAATGGCCTCCTTGTTTCGCTCCAGATGCACCCGCATGGCATCGTACGCGCCCTGAGCGTCACCTCTTCCGATAGCCTGGGCGATGTTGTCATGGTGCATCGTAACATCATGAATGATCCTATTTCCGAGTACTGCTGTAAAAAGTCGTATTCCTTTTACGATCTCTGGGAAAAACACATTCAAAATATCGTTGCCTGTACTCTCGGCAATCTTACAATGGAACGCCACATCAGGCTCAAGGTGGTTGACGCCTCTTCTGATGCAATCGGCAACCTGAGCCGAAAAGCGATACATTTCCTCCACATCTTCCGTGCTTGCACGCAGTGCACTGAGTGCGGCGATTCTTGGTTCCATGATAAAACGTAATTCCCAGAGATCCATCAAAACGCTGCTCTTGTCGTACTTGAACTGCAACCCCAAAGGATCGTCAGATACGCCGGGAAGATTGGCAATATAGGTCCCACTCCCCTGCCGGATAACTACTATTCCCCGGGAATGTAGGGAGCGCATGGTCTCCCTGATCGTACTGCGGCTTACATTCAACTGTTCCATAAGCCTCGTCTCATTGGGAAGCCGGTCGCCCTTTTGCATCCGATTTTCCTGAATATATCTGATAATCTCTTCAGCGGCTTTTTCAGATAGAGGAACATTGTCAGCCTTAACAAGAGACAGTTTCATATGCTTCACTCTTTCCTATTGAACAGCCAAATTGAGGCTATTAATCCTGCAACACTCTCTTGACTTTCTCTGCGATATCTTCCGGCATAAGATGATAATACTCCAGTAACAGCGAGTAATTTTCAGCAGACCGGCCGAAAGAATCGTTAATTCCAATCATGCGAATGGGAAGCCTGCTGGATGAAAGCGCTTCGCATACCGCAGAACCAAGGCCACCATAAATGCTGTGCTCTTCAGCCGTAACGACACCCTTTACCCCTTCGCAATAACGCCAAAGCGCTTCCGTATCCAGAGGCTTAATGGTGCTCACATTGACCACCCGCACAGAGATGCCTTCCACTTCTAGGAGTTCTGCCGCCTTTACCGCCTGGGATACCATTACGCCGGAAGCAAAAACTACAGCATCCTTGCCATCGCGAATCTGATTCATTTTGCCAATGTGGTATTCCTGGTTCGGGTCTGTATAGACCGGCAAATCGCTACGGTTAATGCGGATATAGCAGGGGTGCTTATCTTCGCATATCGCCTTCATCATCTGGGCGGTCTCCACGGCGTCAACCGGAGAAAGTACCGTCATATGCGGGAGGACCCGCATCAGGGCAATGTCGTCCACAGACTGGTGTGTCTTGCCATCGCCATAATCCGAAAGCCCTGCGGAGGACCCACAGACTTTGACGTTCAGGTTTGGAATGCAAATGGAGGAACGAATCTGGTCATATGCGCGGCCGGAGGTAAATACCGCAAATGAATTGATAAAAGCCGTCTTACCGGTAAGCGCTAAGCCTGCCGCAACAGACGCCATATTCTGTTCTGCAATACCCATCTGGAAATAGCGTTCCGGATACTTATCACCAAACAAATTGGTCATGGTGGATTTGCCAAGATCCGCTTCCAGCACGACAATATTCGAATCGACGGCCCCAAGCTGCACCAAAGACTCGCCGTAAGCTGTTCTGCAATTCTTCATTTCCATGGGTCAAACCTCCATTCTCATCCGCTTGATGGCAGCAAGGGCCTGTTCATATTCATCCGCACTCATCGATGCGTTATGGTACTTCGCCAGACCTTCTGCAAAGGGGAGCCCCTTCCCCTTAACGGTCCTCGCCAATATTGCGGTCGGCCGCCCCTTCACCTGTGCCGCCTCATCAAGCGCTTCCAGGATTTGCTCCATATCGTGGCCGTCTATTTCGATGGTGTGCCAGCCGAACGCGGTCCATTTTTCTTTTAAATCATGTATGGGAAGAACCCGGTCAGTGGTGTCCGTCGCCTGAATGCCATTGTAGTCTACGATTGCGCAAAGGTTATCCGCTTTATAAGCGTAACCCGCCATAGCCGCTTCCCAGATCTGGCCTTCGGAAAGTTCGCCGTCACCAAGAATAACGAAGACCCTGGAAGTGCTGCCGTCCAGCTTCAACCCCATCGCCATGCCCAGCGAGACCGATAGTCCCTGGCCCAAAGATCCTGTTACCGCCTCAATCCCCGGCGTCATTTCCATATCCGGATGCCCCTGCAGAAGGCCGTTCATGGTTTTGACCTTCGCAAGCTCGGTGCGGTCAACATACCCAAGTTCCACAAAACAGGCATACTGTGCCAGTACCGCATGGCCTTTGCTAAAAATGCAACGGTCACGCCTGGGATCCTTTGGGTCGTCATACACATTCATGTGCTTAAAATACAACCCTGCAGTAACATCTGCCACAGAACAGCTTCCACCCAGATGCCCTACCTTGCCGGCAGGTATCATCTCAAGAATGTCTGCCCGAATATCAATGGCCCTTTTTCGGACTTCTTGCAGATCGCTTTGTGAGTAACCCATCTAGTTCGCCACGCTTTCCTATTTTTTTTTGCTAAGCAAAACATTAAAATCAACTTCGTCTTGGGAAGGGATCGTCGGAGAAAACTACAGTGCTGGTATAAATACTTGTTATAGATGTTCTCTTGTCTCAATCAATTGCTTTTTTTCCGCCGTGAAAATCATTAGTCGTCATACCTATTATTGATAATAAATGACGAGATTCTTGCATGTTCGAGAATGGAGCAGTTCCATGTGATATAACTTATGATTAAGATGCTATTCCGCCTGAAATCTTCCCTTGTCGATCCAAAGGCCCAGAGCAGGATTCGGGATATAGTAAAT
Source organism: Bacillota bacterium (assembly GCA_023416175.1). Lineage (GTDB taxonomy): Bacteria > Bacillota > Clostridia > Christensenellales > CAG-138 > JAEYLA01. The sequence goes on along the minus strand of JAEZIE010000088.1, from coordinate 20,027 downwards.
CTCTTCACCATCAGGCATGGTATTCCAGCCAAAAGTCAGCTTTTCAGGATCGTACCTTGTTATCGCCTCGTCATAATCCGCCGCATGAAATCCCACGCCTTCCACTTCTTCCTTCGTGATGGATTTTACTGCGTAGGTGATGGAAAAGCGTCCATCGGCAGATCCCTGGATCAGATGAGCAGCCGCGCTCATATTCTCCTGAAGATCGCTGTTTTTCCGGAATTCCTCCAGTGTATGCAGCCTTCCGTTATAGCCATATTTCCGTATCAGGCCGTCTACTTCCAGGTCCTCTCCAAAGCGCACGATTCCGGGGGCCAAGACAATCAGCTCGCCGCCGTCCGCAATCGCCATACGGGTTCGGTAAATAGCTTTGTTACCAAGCCACGTGGTTTTAAACTCATCTTCAGGCAGCGAAACCACGCATTTCTTTAAAGGCTTCTCAACAAAAACAATATTTGTTTCCTGCGATAGTGCGATCGCTTCCTCCAGCGCCCTGCGTTCATTGCCGATAAACAGGCCATGCGTCACTATTTCATCCTGCGGCGCGGTCGTCACGGTCAGCACAAACAGGACCGGGCGCTCCGCGAGGAAATGTTTCAGGCAGTAATCGAAAATTTTACGTATCGGGGAGTGGTCCTTCCCCATCAATCGTTCAATACCGAATACGGCGCTGACCATATGAGATTTACTAATGATGTCGCTGCCGCCCACGCCAACAAAAATATTTTTGCTCTCATTGGACATGCCGATCACTTCGTGCGGCACCACCTGGCCGGGAGACAGTATCAGATCGTAGCTTTCATCCATTACAATCCGGTTGATATCGCATTGAATTGCTTCTTGCCAAAGGCCCTCTGTAATCTCATTGAGATAGTCTTTGGGAACTTCGCCAATACGTACGACGTCGGTACGCCAGTTGTGTATGAGCATTTCTTCATACGGAATGCCGGGAAACATTTTCTCCCACTGCGAGCGGGATACCGGTTCATGTGTCCCCAGGGATGGCATGATATCCACCTGGCAACCCCGTTCCTTCAAAATGCGGCGGTATTCGCAGGTAATATAACCGGCCTTGGAATGATAACGGGTAAAGTCGGGAGGCAGAATCAGCACTTTCTTAAGCGTAAGTCCATCCAATGACCGTTCCAGCATCCCGGTAATTTGAGCATTGGTCAGGCCTTCTTCTGTTTGTGCACGCATTTCTATATACATGGCGCCCACCCAATCTTTTTATTAAGCGTTATAGGTGCTTGCTGCAGTACTCCCGCCGCGTCCGGTCCAATTGGTGTGGAAAAATTCGCCACGGGGATGATCGATCCGCTCATAAGTATGTGCGCCGAAATAATCTCTTTGCGCCTGCAAGAGGTTTGCGGGCAACCGTTCGCAAGTATAGCCATCAAAGTATGAGAGTGCCGCGCTCATGGCAGGTACAGGCACGCCGGAAGATACCGCGGCAGCCACAACATCCCGCCAAGCCTCCTCACAGCCTTCAATGGCCTGGCGGAAGAACGGATCCAACAGCAGGTTGGAAAGCGCCGGATTCTGATCAAAAGCTTCCTTGATCTTGTCAAGAAAAACACTGCGGATGATACAGCCGCCGCGCCACATGAGCGCAATCCCGCCATAGTTCAGATTCCAGCCGTAATCCTTTGCCACCGCGCGCATCAGCGCGTACCCCTGCGCGTAGGACATAATTTTAGAAGCATAGAGCGCCTTGCGCATCTTTTCTAGAATTTCCGTCTTATCCTGGGTATATGGCTTGATCTTCCTCTTATAAATCCCTGCGGCGTGAACCCGTTCCTCTTTGATGGCGGAAAGACAGCGTCCAAACACCGCTTCGCCGATCAAGGTAAGGGGAGATCCCGTATCCAACGCGGCAATCAGGGTCCATTTACCCGTTCCCTTTTGCCCCGCCGTATCCAATATTTTATCTATGATCGGCGTCCCGTCCTCATCCTGGAAGCCCAGAATATCGCGGGTGATTTCAATTAAAAAGCTGTCGAGCTCCGTCTCATTCCACCGGGCAAACACCTCGTGCATTTCGTCTGCGCGCATGCCCAGCATATCCCGCATGAGGTGATATGCTTCGCAAATCAATTGGATATCGCCGTATTCAATGCCGTTATGCACCATTTTAACAAAATGACCTGCACCGTTTTCGCCCACCCAATCGCAGCAGGGGGAACCATCCTCGACCTTTGCGCAAATTGCCTGAAATATGGGTTTGACCTCCGCCCAAGCCGCGGTGGAGCCGCCCGGCATAATGGATGGGCCCTTGAGCGCACCTTCTTCGCCACCGGAAACACCGGTTCCAATGTAGAGAAGCCCGCGCTGTTCCACATACTTTGTCCTGCGCATGGTATCCGGAAAATGAGAGTTTCCGCCGTCTATGATGATATCGCCCGGCTCCAGGACATCAAGCAGTGCTTCGATGGTATCGTCCACCGCCGTGCCCGCTTTGACCATAATCATTACCTTGCGCGGTTTTTTCAGGCTGCCCGCCAACTCTACAAGGCTATAGGTGCCAATGATGTTTTTCCCTTTGGCCCTGCCTTCTACAAAGCTTTCCACCCGCTGCGCGGTACGGTTATATACCGCAACGGTGTATCCCTTGCTTTCCATGTTCATAACCAGGTTCTCGCCCATGACAGCCAGGCCAATCAATCCAATATCCGCTTTGCTCATATTTGATCCTTCCTAAGCATGGTTTTCGTATCACTTACCGCTTTACTCGGGCATTCCCCTGATAAATACTCCAAATTTGCTCTTCATCCGCTGGCGTAGCATAATCCGTAAGCAGCGTTACCACCAGCGCGCCGGACGCCCAGCCATACTGCAGCCATTTTTCTGGCTCCCAGCCTTTGAGGATGCCGTACATCAGGCCGCTGACAAACCCATCTCCGCCGCCGATGCGGTCAAGAACGGGGATATTACGGGGTTCTTCCACATACCACTTTCCGTCTACATGCATAATGGCGCCCCATAAATTGTCGTTGGCGCTAACCACTTCGCGCAAGGTGGTGGCAAATACACGCGCGCCCGGAAACTGTTTTTTGACCTCTTCGATCATGCCCTTAAAGCTTTCGGTTTTCGCACCCAGGTCCTTACCGCCCGCTTCCGGGCCTTTTACCCCCAGCGCAAGCTGAAAGTCTTCTTCGTTACCCACCAGAATATCTGCAATGGAAGCAAGTTCAATAAAAGCTTCCCGCAGCTCCGTTTCGCGATTTTTCCAGAATGACGCCCTGTAGTTCAGGTCAAAGCCAATGAGAGAACCGGCCGCCTTTGCAGCGTGGGCGCAATCCAGACAGAACCGGATGGTTTCAGGAGACATCGCCGCAAATAGCCCCGACATATGAAGGATCTGCACGCCATCCTGGGCAAATATCCGTTCAAGATCGAAGTCCTTGGCGTTAAGCGAGCGGCCGACCTCGCCTGCGCGGTCATTCCAGACACGAGCGCCCCGCAGGCCAAAGCCTGAGTCCGCCACATTAATGTGATGGCGATAGCCCCATGGCCCGCCCTGCGGAACCTCCGGGCCTTCAAAATCAATATTTCTGGAGCGCAGCTCAGACTTAATAAAGTCAGCCAGCGGGCTTTCCTTCACAAAAGTTGTGAGAACTTTTGTCTTTAGACCCAGCGCGGCCGAAACGCCCAGTACGTTACTTTCCGCGCTATTGGCCTGCAGCAGATACTCACGGCTTACATGGACCGCCTGCCTGTCTTTAGGCGTCATGCGCAGACCCATGCTCGTGGGAACCATAAGGTTATATTTGCATCCTTCTTTCAACTGCATGGTTTGGTCTCCTCTTCCATTTTCTTGAAGGCTTGGCTCAAACGCCGCTGTAGGCGGAAAAGCCGCCGTCTACCGGGACCACAATGCCCGTAACAAATCCGGAACTGTTCTCATCCAGTAGCCACAACAGGGTGCCCAGCAGTTCTTTTGGTTCGCCAAAGCGCCCCATGGGAGTATTTCTGAGTATTTTTTCTGCCCGCGGAGTCGGCGTATTGTCTGGATTCCAAAGAAGCGCCTTATTCTGCTCAGAGGATATGAAGCCTGGCGCAATTGCGTTTACCCGTATACCGCTCTTACTAAGATATACCGCCAGCCACTGGGTAAAGTTTGATACGGCAGCTTTAGCGGCGCTGTAGGCAGGAATTTTGGTCAGCGGCGTAAATGCGTTCATGGAACTGATATTTAAGATAACGCCGCGTCCGCGTTTTGCCATATCCCGGCCAAAGGCCCGTGTCGGCAGGAGTACGCCCACCATATTCTTGTCAAAGACTCTGGAAAACCCATCGGGCTCCAGATCAAAGAAACTCTTTTTCTGCTGATTTTCCAGGGTATCCGTAGAAAAGAACTCATCATCCGTCGTAGCCGCAGGATCATTTCCTCCTGCGCCATTGATGAGAATATCGCATTCCCCAAAGCGCTCAAACACTGCTGTATAGACCGCTTCCACGCTGACCCTATCGGTTACATCCGCAGAAAAACCTGCCGCTTCCCCGCCTTCTGCCACAATCTCCAATGCAACTTTCTCAGCCTTGTTGAGATTGCGTCCTATGATTGCCACCTTGGCTCCGCATTTACCCAGCGCCCGGCAAAATTCCCGGCACAGCACGCCTGAGCCACCGGTCACCACAGCCACTTTACCGTGAAGGTTTATGCTGAATGGAATTTCCATCGATGTGCTCCTTTTAAAGGTCAATCGGTAAGCGCCACAATCTTGAGGTAACGGTTGGGATATTCCGAAAGTTCCCTCACAGCGTCGGGCACCTCATCGATATGGATAACCTTGCTGAGCACTGCGCGCACATCTACCCGGCCGCTTTCAATCAGTTCAAGCGCTTCGGGGAATTCGTTTTTGCTGTTTCTGCCGCCCAATACATCCAGCTCTTTGGTGGTAATCAGGTTCGTAGGCAGGGAGGTCTCCGCTTTGGGCCAACCCGTAAGCACGATTTTGCCTGCAAAGGATACCATATCCAAGCAAGCGCGGATTGCTGAGTTGGCGCCCGAAGCCTCCATCACCACTTCAGCCATACGGCCGCCGGTTATTTTTCTAATTTCTGCAACTGGATCCTGGTCGGGGATGCAGATGGTATGTTTCACGCCCAGATTGCGGGCATATTCCAAACGTTCCGCCACCGGATCAATGAGGATGGGCTCCGCGTCATATGCGATGGCGCCCAGTGCAGCCAACAGCCCTATAGCGCCTGCGCCGTTGATCGCGATATGCTGACCGGTGGTCAATTTAGCACGATGGATGCCATGCATAGATATGGTCAGGGGTTCGGAGAGGGGGGCGAGCTCCCAAGGAATGTTGTCCGATAACGGCACCAGCATATGCGCAGGATGCAGCAGGTATTCTGTCATGCCACCGTCGGTATGCACGCCCAAGCACTTGAGGGTTTCGCAGCAATTGGTCCTACCCAGTGAACAGGGATAGCAATGACCACACCAAAGATATGGATCAATCACGACACGGTCACCCGCCTTTAACCCAGACGGGTTTTCTCCGATCTCCTCAACAATACCTGCCAGCTCATGGCCGATAATACGCGGATAGCTGACTATCGGGTTCACGCCACGAAAAGCCCCGATGTCCGAACCGCAGATTCCCATGGCCTTTATTTTGACAATAGCATACCCTTCTTGGTATACCGGTTTACTAATTTCTTTGATGCTGATATCGTTGGGATTTTTTAGAAATACTGATTTCATATTTTGCTATCCCCTTTTTACGCCTATGCATGATCAGATCATTTTGTTGACTGCCATTTAACTGTGTACGAGTTTGTATGCCTTGAAGTGTTAATTAAATCCTAGCTGATGTGCATACGCATTGTCAATACGTATGACGACTGCCGTTATGTTCTATCATGCCAAAACAGTGTTACTATCTTGTTATTCTTAAGTCCAAAATTGTTATTTATTCTACAATCGCGCCGCACTCGCACAATATGGGCGGTTGCGGCGCGACGTCATTTATTTTGATATAAATATAACAAATCGGACATGCAACCCCATGCTGCTATTGCTGTGTGTTATGGTACGCAGAGTCATAGTCCCAAGGCATGCCCCCGCACAGGCATCCACCATCCACCACGTAATTACAGCCGGACATATAGCTCGACGCATCGGAAGCAAGCAGTACAACAATCCCCAGAAGTTCCTCTGGGTTGCCTGGCCGGCGCATCGCAATCCTGTCCCGCAAGTAATCGCCACGCGTAGGATGATCCCAGGTAACCTGTGTCAGCGGCGTCAGAATATGTCCCGGTGAGACTGCGTTGGCGCGGATGCCCCACTCTGCCCATTCTACCGCCATGGAACGCGTCAGCGCTACCACGCCGCTCTTGGTCGCGCCGTAAACGCTGCACCCCCCCAGCATTGCCGTGGCATTATGGGAGCCAATGTTGATAATGCTTCCGCTGTGCGCCTTCATCATGGAAGGAACCACAGCCTGGGTAACGAAGAATACGCTTTTCAGGTTGATATCCATAATCCGGTCATAGGTTTCTTCCTTCACATCCATGAGTCCCTCGCGCTTGTTGATGCCTGCGACGTTCACCAGTACGTCAATTCTGCCGAATTCCCCGACAATGGCGTCTATAGACGCCTGTATGCTTGCACTGTCAGTGACATTCATGATATAGGATCGCGCCTGACCGCCCTCGGCTGCAATTTCTTTCTCTAGCAATGCAAGACCTTTTTCACTGACATCGCAATTGCACATGACTGCCCCGGCCCCTGCCATCCCTTTGGACAATGCTGCACCAATGCCACCCGCCGCCCCGGTCATTACAACAATTTTATCCTCTAGCGAAAATAGTTTTTTCAAATTGGACTCTACTAACATGATTTTTACTCCCATTCTGCGTTTTTCTCATGTTCGGTATCATCAAACCCATGTTTCTTATGCGCAGCCATACGACTGATCCTGCCAGAGTTCCTCACTTGGCTATGCCCATCGCATTTTTACAGCATACACAAACACACACGGGTGATACACCTGCAGTGTTTTCCTATATTGCGTTTTTTGTTTGCTTTAAACCGCTATCGTATGCAAGCTTATTGAGTTTTATAAAGTCGAGTTGTATAGTTCGTTTAAGCCGTAACCATATCGTATGCACAACAACCACCCATGTCAACTTGTTTTTTGAAAGGAGGTCTTATAAAGAAATATGAATGGGATCTCAGGCAAAATTGCTATCGTCACCGGTGGAGCTCGCGGAATAGGAAAGGGAATCTGCGAGCGGTTGGCCGCCGAAGGGGCGAGGCTTATTATTGTTGATATCGATAAAGCCGCTGCTGAATCGTCCGCCAAAGAGTTGGGAGCAGAAGCTTATAAGGCCGATCTATGCAGCGTTGCCGAAATCGACGCCATGGTTCAATATGTATTCGTAAAATATGGCAGTATTGATATTCTGGTAAACAACGCCGGTGTTCAAATTCGTGAATGGGCCACAGATTTTGATGAGTCAAAATTCGACTTTTTAATGGACTTAAACCTCAAGGCCTATTTCTTTGCATCAAGAGCCGCTGCAAGGTATATGAAGAAACAGACGGAGGGCGGTTCGATTGTGTGTATCTCCTCTGCAAACTCCGCTTGCTTTACTTCCCGGCGTTCCCCGTACAATATTTCCAAAGCGGCGGTAAACGGCCTGGTAGGGACCCTTGGCGTAGAATGGGGCCGATACAACATCCGAATCAATGCTGTAGCCCCCGGATATGTTCTTACCGACATGGTCCAAAAGGGCATCAGCGATGGCATCATTGATATGGAGACCAACTATAAAGTCATCCCAATGAAGCGCTTATTAAGTCCAGCGGAAATAGCCAGTGGCGTCTGCTTTCTTGCTTCAAGTGATGCGAGCGGAATTACAGGGCAGACCCTTTTCATTGATGGCGGCTGGAGTCAGTGCGGCCTGCCAGAAGATAAATGATCACCTAAGCTCTCAGGCGGTTGCGCTAAGCCTTAGCCACCGCCTGAAGCCTTTCCCGGTATTCCTCCGGGTTACAGCCCATCTGGCGCTTAAATGTCTTGTAAAAGTGGCTGTAATTGCTAAAGCCTGACTGCTCGGCTACCTTTTTGATCGGAATAGGACGCATGAGCAACCCTGTGGCCATTTCAATACGCTTTTCCTGTATGTAGATGCTTATGGTTTTATTGGTGGCCTCCTTAAACAGGTGACACAGATAGCATTCACTGTAATTAATCTCTTTGGCAAGGGTTTGCAGGGTAACCTTTTCAGCCAAATGACCATTGATGTAATTGACAATTTGGGTCACTATCGTTAGCCCTCGTGAAACCGAGCTATCGCAGTGTACACCTGAGTAGCAGTCCCCATAAACATACGCCATAAGCTTGTGGATGATTGCTTTGACGAGGATATCCTGTCCGCTTTTTTGATGTACCGCCCTGTATTCATCCATCAGCCGGTGATATTTGGGGAATTCCTTTTCATCCGTAGAATGAACCGGCAGATATCCTTTATGGAAAATATCCAGCAGGTTGGAATTGTGTGTGCTGTAAGTGAAGAGCAGTTCCGGATTTACATGGGCTACAAAGCACTCATTCTGACTTCCCTTACAGGGAACCATCATATGGGGCGTAAACATATCCACAATGACAATATCCCCGCGACGCACGCTATATTCTTTGCCATCAATCACAAAAGCGTTCTCGTTGCCCAAGCATATAAAAAACTCATAAAAATCGTGGTAATGCAGGCAGCTGGCAGGCTCATTTTCGCTATTGTGCAGCTCCCCGCCGCAGTCACCGGAAAATATATTCGTCTTTGATAGGAATATGGCGTTCTCCACCATACAGTTCTCCTTTCATGGGTTGAAAGATTTCATCGCGTCCCGCCTCCCGGTCCCGGCGCACCAATTAAGTTTGCACCCGTCTGCGTTGACGCGCTCTTTTTAACAAACGTAGCAAGATATGAAATGTACTTTCCAATACTGTGAATCGACTTTACTCATATAGACACTATAATTATGTCATATATAGAACATCTCATCAATAGGCACCCATCCAATTTGACAACAGGAGGTTTTTCATAATGGCAATACCCACCAACAAAATTCGTTCGCTGCTTGCATCCAATAAGCCTACCGTCGCTACCCGCATCTGGAGTACTTGGCCCACCATAGTAGAGGCTATGGGAGTAACCAGGATATTTGACTATGTTGAATTTGTAGCGGAGTATTCTCCTTTTACCCAAGCCGATTTGGAAAATATGGTACGGGCGGCCGAACTGCACGGGATTGGATCGATGATCAAGGTCGATTTGCAAAACCGTCATTATGTAGCGCAGCGTGCCGTAGCCATGGGATTTGAAGCCGTACTATTGTGTGACCATAAGACCGCTGAAGAAGTGCAGGAAACCGTCCATGCTCTTAGTCCGGATTGTCTGGGAGAAGGTTGTTTCGGCTACCCCAATTCCCGTTGGATCGGCTATATGCCGCATACAGATCAAATGGATCATGCCGCCATGGTGCGCAATATCGTAAAGGCATTTATGGTCGAGAAGCAGGAAACCGTAGATAATTTTGAAGCAATCTGCGCTGTTCCCGGCGTGGACATGGTGCAGTTCGGCCCCTCTGATTTCAGTATGAGCAAGGGCTGGAATGCAAGCGAGCACAAGCAGGAGCTTCAGGAAATTGAGGAATATGTGATTCGCACGGCGCTTGCCCATGGCATCGCTCCCCGTTGCGAATGCGATACCATAGAAAAAATCAATTATTATAAAGAGCTGGGCGTCCGGCACTTTTGCGTAGGCGATGAAATGCGTATCCTGAACGCCTATTGGAAGGGCACCTGCGGTGAAGTACGAAAACTTGCCGATACGCTGTAAAAGGTGGAACCTATGAAGCAAAAAATTCTGATTTCCAAAAGAGTACCCGTTGAATGTCTCGTGCCCTATGAGGATGCGTTTGCATTTACCATGCCAAATGACGATAACGCATTCAGCTATGACTACATACTTAGCCATCTTCCGGAATTCGATGGATATTTTGATATTGACATGATTGCAGACAAGCCGGTATTCGATGCAGCGAAAAAGCTAAAAGCCATCGCCAACTTCGGCGTAGGCTATGACAAAATCGACTGGAAGTACGCGACTGAGCTGGGGATTCCCGTTCTCAACACGCCTACCCAGGTCACCGAGGCTACCGCCGAGCTTACCATTGCGCTTATCCTGGCAGCCATGCGGGGCGTCGCGCGCTATGATAAAGAAGTTCGTCAAAAAATATGGCTCTCGCCGCTATTTTCGGACATCAATACGATGGTAAGTGGCAGTACGCTCGGCCTCATCGGCTTCGGGAGGATTGGAAAATCCGTTGCCCGCAAGGCCAAAGGCCTTGGGATGAAAGTAATCTATTTTGACAAGTTCCGCGCTTCCGAGGAAGTGGAACAGGAATATGATGTAACATTCCATTCCTTTGACGAGGTGCTTGCCCAGAGCGACTGTGTCTCTCTGCATGCGCCCTATGTTCCCGAAAACCATCACCTGTTCAACACCGAAACCTTTTTAAAGATGAAGCCCTCGGCCTACTTCATCAATGCTGCCCGGGGCAAGCTGGTCAACGAAGAAGCGCTGTGCGCCGCATTGAAATCTGGCGTCATCAAAGGCGCGGGGCTGGATGTGTTTGAACAAGAACCCACCGTTTACGAGGGTCTTCTCACTTTGGACAACGTCGTACTTACGCCCCACGCGGCCAGCCTAACCATGCGTTCCAGAATTGCCATGTGCAAAGAGGCGCTGGAAGGGCTCACCACCGTGCTAAAGGGAGGAATCCCCCCCAACGTAATCAACCCATCCGTTTTGGTAAACCATTAGGAACAACAGCAAAGCTGATTATGGTATCTTTCCATATTCAGAGCAGTAGAGAATAACTAATGCCTTGCTCTATTTACAAATAGAAGCAAGGCATTTGTAGTTACTAGCTACTCTCTTTGGACCAAAGCCAATTGGTTATTTACGCGGCCGCACTCTACAAAGGGGGCAGCAAGTCATTTTAACCTAGGCTTTAAGAGTACCTTCATCTGCATAGTCCGTTCTATAGATATACCCTGCCGCGTTTGCTGCAGGGTTTTTCGATCACTGGTATATCCAGTGGCAGCATTTTGGCAATACTTTCATTTCCTTTTCGAGATTCGGATGTGTTTGGCTTTAGAAAGATTCAACTGCTTTATGTAATAAATAAATTGCCTTAGGCCTTGCTTTAAAGGAGCATTTATTCGCAGAAGGTACTATCCCCGCACTTTTAAGGTAAAAGATTGTAAGCTTTCGCCCAGTGGAGTCATCATCGCGTCTTATGAAAGGGCGGGTATGATTAGGACAGGAACTTTTAGATAATTGAATTGCTCTTTTCGCCAAGCCCCCTCTCCCGCTTCAGTGTCCATCCTTTTATAAAATATATGGAGACTCTGGGTTGCAGAGGGGGTTCGTTTTGCGAACCACGATGATGCACAGAATTTCAAATGATGAATAAGATGTAAGAAGTAAGGTAATTGGGAGACAGAACATGCAGGAGGAAAACGCCATCAGTCAATGTGCCGACACACTCAGCACTTTAGCATGTACAAAAAGCGCTGAACAGCTTGCATTTTGGGCTAATTTGCTTGCTGTTGCAATTTCAAGAGGGAAGAGTGCAGATCAATTAAATGTGATAGGTAACTTTATTGTTGGAGTAGGCGGACTCATTCTGACGATTGCTGCACAGTTAACAGTTTGTGAATCGAAAGAAGACAAATTGAAGCAAATTGGCGATCTAAAAAAGCAAATAAAAAAATTAGAAGACAGTTTGCTTTGTTGATTTTCTATTCGAGCTAGCGCTTTTCCTGTGAATCCAAATCAATTCTTTCAATTTGTCACGGCTTCCGGATCACATGCAAAATACGCGACCAATCCATTTACAATCCCGTCAGCAAGCTTTTGCTGATACGCGGGATCCTGTAACTTTTTTGCATCCGAAGCGTTGGATAGAAAGCCACATTCCACAATGACGGCCGGGGCAATGCTTTCCCGGAGTACAAAATAATTCCCGGTGCTGGCCAGCCGTTTGGGGTGCTCAATCGTAGCGCATAATGTCGTTAGTATTTGGGTGGCTAAAAGCTCGCCTTGTTTGGAGTCTTCCATATAAAAAACGCGGGGGCCTTTTACGGAAGAGTCCTTGAATTTGTTCATGTGGATGCTCACAATGACGGATATGTCATCTCCGCGCATGATCTTGCGGCGCATCTGCATATCTGCGCGTTTACTCTTTCCCAATGCATTTTCATCCTTCCGCGTCATGATGACGCGAAAACCCTTCTTGTTTAATCCTCTTTCCACAAGCTTGGCAACTGCAAGGTTCAACGGGGATTCCTTAACGCCCCTTACCCCTACGGCGCCCCCATCCATTCCCCCATGACCGGCATCTATTACAATCAACGGGGTCATCTTTGTTGAGACTCCTCTGTACCGTATCCAGGAGGCGGGTGCCCACTCACCGGTTAAGGCCAGCAGGAGTATACTAACCGCAAGGAATATGGCTTCCACTACGATGACCGGCCGGCGCCCTTTTTTCACAGACATATCCCCCGTTATGATACGATTTGTATTCCGGCAGAGCGCCCCAAACCATAAAGCGCCGTGCTGCAACATATACTGAAAATGGTTGTGTCTCTACTTTTATATGAGGCAGGTTAAAATCCATGCGTAAGTTAAGATTTGCTTTTGAGATAATCAGCATCCTACTCATTTTAGTTTTATTGGCAGGGGCGAGAGTTGAGTATGCACAATGGATCAACGCGGATGCGGCTGAGGTATATGCACAAGAGTTTCGATGGTACTACCTCCCCCATGCGCAGAATAAGCAGCCTCGTCCTATGGAGAAAGCCAAGTTCTACGAAAAGTATAGCGTACTATATGTGGGGGTGCCCGACGAAAAGATTATTTATTTGACATTTGATGATTGTCCTGAAAACGATAATATACTGGCTATTCTTGATGTGCTGGAAAAACATCAGGCTCCTGCCGCGTTCTTCATGACAAAGCCATTCATTGAAAACCATCCGGATACGGTCCGCCGGGTCCTTGAAAGCGGATCATTGGTCTGCAACCATACATCCAGGCATGTCAACGTTGCTCAGTTATCTTTTGAAAAGTTCAAGACAGAGTTGAAAGGCGTAGAAGAGGCTTATTTTGAGGTTACCGGGCTGCAGCTCCCCAAATACTTCAGGCCGCCACATGGCGCTTTTTCGGAAGCATCCCTTAGATATGCTGATGAAATGGGTTATACAACAGTATTTTGGTCGTTTTGCTACCGAGACTGGGATACCCGGCAGCCCTCCAAAGGAAACGCCCTTTCTGCAATCATCAAAGAGGCACACCCTGGTGAAATTATGCTGCTCCACTGCCAATCCAGCACAAATCTGCAGATTCTGGATCAGGCACTTACTTCCCTTTCAGAGCTTGGGTACGGATTTGGATCCCTGGAGGATATCCAATTACCCGCCCCACACACTAGCCCCGTGATGTAGTTTCGTCCCCGTTTGGGTTTTATTGTCTTATGCGCCCGATTTACATTCCTGGCCAGCAATTAGAGCCAATACTGTAAAAGAATTTAGAACAGTACATTTTATTGGAATAACAAGCTTCGTTTCTCCTTACATATTATAAAAAGATGAATGTTGGGGAGGCAAAAAAGCATGAACGGACAGACTGTAAATGGGTGCCTGACAAACGAACAAGTCAATTTACTGAATACGCTTCGAAAGCTCTGGATTGATCATGTGATGTGGACAAGATCATTCATTTTAAGCACAGCGTTTAATTCTGGAGATTTGCAGGCCGTAACGGAAGAACTTTTGCGTAATCCCGGGAATTTTGCGAATGTGCTCAGGCCATTGTATGGTGATGAAACCGCCAGGCGTTTCGAAAGCCTTTTTACGGATCATCTTCTTATTGCATCTCAACTGGTGAACGCCTTTAAAGCAGGCGACTCACGCGCTATTGAAGAACAGCATAACAAGTGGTACGCCAACGCCGATATGATTGCCCAGTTTCTATCCGAAATAAACCCAAATTGGCAGAAATCTGATTGGCAGAATATGCTTTATGACCATCTGAATATGATCGAACATGAAGCAGTACAAATTCTCACAAATCAATTTGCGGAAAGTATTATCCAATATAACAAAATAGAGGACGAAGCACTAAGAATGGCGGATGCTATGGCTTATGGGATATTCAAGCAATTTCCTTCGTTAGCTCAATCCCAGCAACAGGAGGCAACGATGCCAGTCATGGCACCGGTGTCAATGGCTGCGGAAGATGAAAACATCTTTCTATATCCGCAGAATTTGGAAGGCGCGCTTTTGCTGATTCAGCAGGCAGTTGCGGGCGAAAATGAAGATAGGTTGTTTTATTCGTTTCTGATTGAAAATGCGCCTACTGAGGAGGATAGAGAAATCATCTCAGGAATTAGAGACAATGAGATTTCGCACAATGGTTGGTTTCGTCAGCTTTATCAGGAGTTGACGGGTAAACCTGTGCCAGAAGTACCTGGAGAGGAGTTTACACCTCCGGAAGACTTTTGTGACGGGTTGGCCAGAGCGCTGCTGGGCGAGCAAAATGCCGTTACGAAATATCGCAAGATACTGTATGCAATGCAAAACCGCGTTCACATCAATATGCTGACCCAAATAATCACGGACGAGATCCGGCACGGAATACTGTATAGCTATCTCTTTACAAAGAATGGTTGTGGAGTAAGGCCGACAGCCTAAAGGATTGAAGCAATCGCCTTGCCACCGTTACGGTGGCAAGGCTTTTTTATCATCTGATTGCCCAACCCAAATCTCATACCATTTCATCCAATCCCTATCATCATTTGGCCCAGCGCAGATGCCACTCCATCTTCAGAAACGGTCTTTGTTACATAATCCGAAACCGCTTTTACTTCGTCGCTTGCGTTCCCCATAGCCACGAAACATCCCACGCTTGGCCTCATAGAGAGGTCGTTTCCGCTGTCCCCAAACGCGACGACCTGCATTTTATCAATCCCCAGCATATTGATTAAGCGCGAAAGCGTCGCGCCTTTGCTCGTTCCTGCGGCCGTAATCTCGATCTCTTGACCGGAGGCCGCAACCGCCTCCACACCATACCGGTTCCTCAGCATATCGCACGTTTCTTCAACTGCGGATTTGTCCCGCAGCAAAATCGCAAATTTTTCAATTCCCGTAACGCTGCCCTTGACCAGACGATAAGCGGACAACACATGCCTGATGCTGCGCATCATCGCAAATAGCGGCTTGATGTTTTTCGGTTGCGACCTGCGAATGAAGCCGAGCAATTCAAGCAGGGCACGGTATTCAAAAACGGCTTTATCGGTAAACTGCACATTGAACCCGGCATTTTCTTTGCCTGACGCCTCCATGATTGCAAGCACGGTATGTTTGTTTAACAGAGATTGAAAAAGGACGCGTTCAGTTTTTGCCTCGGTCAGGCGGGCACCATTGGAGGAAATGATATAGTCAATATGCGGATTTTGCTTGATCGAATTGGGCAGCAGCGATGCGGGTCTGCCGGTGGTAACCGCCAAAATACAACCGAGTTCATGCGCCCTCACGAGCGCATGAGCGGTTTGATCAGATAGTTCCATGCCCTGATCCAATACGGTCCCGTCCAGATCAAAAGCGATGAGCTTTAACTCCATTTTTCGCATCTTATCACTTTTCGCCAAAGCCGGCCTCTACCAGTGCCCTTTATTGATGATCATCGTCTTCCTTACATGCATGCCTCAGCCCTCGGCAATCCATTCCATCACCATTCGATTGGATACACTTTTTGTACCAGAAGAACGACTCTTTCATCTTTGTCTACATAGATCATACCATATCTTTTGGCCATTTCTCCAGTGGACGCTCTGACCAAATCGATACACCCTCATGGCGTATCAGACTCATTGAGCCATATGGGAACCTCTATTTGCATAATGTACTCTGTATACACAAAATACATGCGACATTCTAAGTAACAGAGTATAATAGTCACCGCTTGGACTTTACCATAGTGTTGTCTCCTCCTCTTTTGCTTGATTTGTGTGTTTTGCACCCGGGAATCTAGCAGCGCTTTTTGGAAGGATGTTACAACGGCATTTGTGTTGTATAATCTATTTTGAGGTGAGCATAGTGAAAAAGCGAACCAAGTTAAAGGATAGTCTCAAATATGCTTGGCAGGGGCTACATGCGGGCCTCCAGAATGAACGGAATATGAAAATACATCTTGTTTTCGTCGCGCTGGTAACTGCGGCGGGTTTTCTGCTTGAGATCAGCACATACGAGTGGCTGGCCTGCCTTGCCTTTTTTGGGCTTGTCATAGGCGCCGAACTGATCAATACGGCGATAGAAGCGGTAATAGACCTATGCTCGCCGGAATACAACGAAAAGGCGAAGCTTGCCAAGAATGCTGCGGCTGGCGCCGTACTGGTGTGTTCCGTGCTGGCGGCGATCGCAGGTATTGTGATCTTTCTACCCAAGCTCTGGGCTTTGCTATCATAAAATTAGGCCAGGAGACGGTCCCGGGTAAATCCCGGGACCGCGGAAAGGCTTCTATTTTAGCTTTTTTAGACCCCTGAACAGTTTCCCATTCATCATATCGACCAGGCCATCAAGCTTTTCACCCGATACGGCACCTCCCGACATCATCGCAAGCAAACGGACCTTCGCCCAAACATATTTATAAGACTGTTAATGAAATAAATTATATTATATGCTCAGAATTATATTAATTTGGGAGGTTTGAACATGCCAAGGAGGTATGATGGAAAGCTGCTTGACGCCATGAAGGCGAACGAGTACGAGACAGACTTTGAAGGCGTGAAAATTCTTGTCAAACCAATACCCGAGGGGGGTGAGCCGGGAGATCTGGATCCACGCCTGTACAGGCAAATGAAAAACATGCCGCTTCTTATAAAACTGATGCCCAAAACCCGAAAGAAAAAAGCGCCGCTTGAGACAATTATGCCCTACCGAAAGATGTTTGGCGAATACAAGGGCAGCTACATCGCCGATGAAGGCGTAACAACCGAGTATTGCGAAACAGAAAGCGCCGACGGATACAGAATACCTGTGCGAGTCTATAAACGTGAGAATGCCGGGAGCAATCTGCCCATGTTCGTGTATTTCCACGGCGGCGGCTTCTTCGGTGGCGGACCGGATATTGTCGAACAAATGTGCAAGACGCTTGTGCAAAATCTGAACTGCGTTGCATGTAATGTGGATTATCGTCTCTGTCCGGAAAACCACTATCCCCAGCCGCTGGACGATTGTTTTTTCGCAACAAAATGGGCGTATGAAAACGCGCATACTTTTGGTGCTGACCAAGCGAAACTTGCCGTCTCAGGCGACAGCGCCGGCGGAAACCTAGCCGCCGCGGTTACGCTGCGCGATATAGATGAGAACACGGGCATGGTGGCCGCGCAGGTACTCATCTATCCAGTCACGCTGATCAGCAAAAAGCATACGGAATATTTCCATGGTGTAGATCAGTCCAAATATGCCTCCAATAAAAGGAGCGTGAAAATTATTCGTGCCATGACTGGCATGATGGGAGATATGATGGGCCCGGAAGGCAATATGCTTGACGAAGTATATCTCCAAGGCAACCTCTCCCCCGAACATCCCTATGCCTCTCCGGCGTTGGGCGAGGCGAAAGACCTGCCGCCTACCCTGCTTATTTTTGGAGAGCACGATTTCCTCGTGTTCGATAATTTTGCATATGCGAGAAAGCTGACTGCCGCGAAGATTCCGCTTAAAACAATAGTTTACCGCGGTATGGGGCATGGGTTTGCAGATCAAATCGGCGTAGCACCACAAGCCGAAGATTGTATGAAGGAGATCTCCGCCTATCTGAAAACTATTTTGAATGTTTAGGGAGGAACTATGGAGATAAAATCAGTTATATGGGTCAAAATCGGCCTGGGCGAAGAGATTCTGAACTGAAATGAAGTTGCTATGCTCAAACAAAAAAGCCCAATTAATTGGGCTTTCAGGGTGTTCTATTTACTAAATTCTCCATTTATGATGTTGATTGCGACTTCCTTAGCTTTCGGGCCTCTTGCGTCAGGCTGGTTAAGCCGGATTGCAAAATAGGTTGTTCCTCCCTTGTTTTCGAACATCCCCACGAACCAGGCATCCACCCAATCGTCATCCTTTATTCCGCTTCCGGTTTTACCATAGATTTTAATAGAGCTATCTCCATTATCGGTAAGCATTACTTCTTTCATTAAATTGAGGTTTTCTTGGCTAAAAGCATTCTTATCCTCAAATATTTTTTTCATGACATCAACTTGCTGCCGAGGAGATATCTCTAGAGATGATTCCTGCCAAAACCCGTTTAGCTCCTTCCAGTTCTTATAATCGGGAAAAAGAATGTTATTTAAACTCCCCTCCCACTCGCTTATATCACAGTTGCCATAATTCAATGTTTCGAGGGTGTTCTGAACATAATCTTCCCCCATGAAATCAATTATCTTTCTGAAATACCATATGCCCGATGCTTTAAATGCCTGCCGATAGTCCAGATCCTTATTCCAGTCATTCAGGGGATAATTTTTCCCATCCCATTGCAGGGTGGAATTAGACGGGTCTATCGCTCCGCTTTCCAACCCCATCAAGCAGGAAATGATTTTAAACGACGAACAAGGGGATGATGGGCGTTCCGCTAAGTCTTTGTTATATATATAATACTTTTGCTCTATGGTGCTATAAAAAACCGCCGTTCCTTCTATGTCCTGAAAATAAGATCCATAATCAGCTTCCTGCTCCTGCTTTATGGCATCAATGCTGCCTGCACATCCTGTGAAAATGATTGCAGCAGTAATGAAAGTGCATAAAAACACCAATAGCCTTTGATATCGTTTCATTAAACAATGTCCTTTCTGTTGCAAGTATAAGCGACGATCCCTCGCATGATTAATCAGCCTCACTTATCATTCCATCCGGTCGCAGGTAGAATTGGTATCCGCTCATGGGAACCTCTTAATCGCTTCTTCATTGATCTCACTCATGGCCGACATTCCCTTTTTCTGAGGAATAAAACATCGCTTTTACTAAAAACCCCGACGATATAATAAAGAGTATCAGAAACATTATCATCGCTGGTATGTTTCCTCTTTGTCCAAAATACCCCGCCGCGTTCAATACGGAGTATATCAACATCCCGTTTGATACCAAGAAAAGTTTCCACGCATATGTTTTACCCATGAGCAATCCTATACCGGTAATAAGCAATAGGATTGCCATAAGAAATTCGGATGCTAGATGGAAAGATATTTCAATCGGTCCTTCCGCTATACCCTCCTTCAGGATAGTCACAATCCACATACTCAAAACAGATAGCCCTATTAAGAAACAATAATTTGCCGTCCTTTTTCTGAACATATTTTTCCTCCACAATCGAGATCCTTATTGGAGAGCACTCTCCCATTTTTGTTTATCAGCAGGACAAATTCATCCTGCATATCAAATGATGATACCGTCACCCAGCTCAATTAAGAATTGGAAGTATTTGAGCCGATCTTTATCCTGCTACGAAAACCTTACTTTGCAGCAGTCTCCATCCATTAAAGTGCTTTCAACCGTTATGCTTTCGGCATCGATTTTGCTTACGGAAGAAATCATAGCAAACATGGGGTCTAAGCACCATCCATAGCAAGGATTTGCCCCTCCCATTCTCTTTGACAGTGCACATAGCTTGCATGAAACTGCCGTGGCAATATAGCCGTTATCTGTTCTTTCCACAGACCAGTTTGCACAGCCATAGACTTCTGAAAGTCTGCAAAAAACATCCTCAACGGTTTCAATTCCAAGCTGTTGATTCAAAAGCGGCGCTGTTTGCGCCTGCCGCTCTTTCCTTTTCTCCACGATTGCGGGGAGCACCCCCATCCGGTCATAGGTGTTCACGGTCTCCGCGATAGACGCCGCATAGGTATTTTGCAATAGGACAAATCTCTTCTCGATATTCATGTTTGC
>JAEZIE010000062.1 GCA_023416175.1 Bacillota bacterium | reverse complement strand
TGGTGGAAAGCGGCGTCTTTAATTCGTGGGACGCATTGGAAACGAATTCGTTTCTGAGCCTGTCGTGACTTTCGAGCTTATCGCTCATGATGTTAAAAGCATCGGAAAGCTCGGCCAGCTCGTCCTTGCCTTTTACGGGCACGCGGTCCCCATACCCCTGCGCACCCACGCGGCGGATCGCGTTGGTCAGGGTAACAATAGGCTTGGTGAGCCAACCAGAAACCATCAGGCTTACTATGGCGACCGCCACCGCGAACGCGACAAACACCAGACCGATTTGCTTGGTGATGTCATTGACGTGCGTAATGGCGTTCTGTATGGATACAGAATAAAGAAGAACTCCCTTGGTTGCGCCTTCCACCGTAACGGCTGCAGTGTAATATACCACCCAATCCGTGGAGGTAATGAACGTGAAGGTATCAAGGTTATCGTATTTGTTGAGCTTGTGGAAGCCATAGGAGGATTCGGCGTCCGTCAATAAGACGTCGCGGACTTCCCGATAGGGCAGCTTAAAGCCGTTGTATTGGGAGGCGGTGTCCATCTGCACCACGGCATCCGTATCCACAAACAGCACCCTGCCGCCGGTTTCCTTAGCCCAGTCGGAGGTAAGCGTATACATTTTGCGGATGTCCTCTTCGGCGACAAGCGGCGCCAATTCAAGCGCCAGGCGCTCGGTCTGCCGCTGCTGTTCCTGCGTACGCTGGGAGACAAGGAAATTTTCGATCAGCACGGAAACAATGGTGCTCACTGCAACGAACGCAAGCATCATCAAAATCAGGTAAATCGCAAGTATGCGAAACCGTATGGAACCTAAGAACCTACGCATGGCCGAAGTAATAGCCAATGCCCCACTTGGTGAGGATATGTAACGGCTTTGCGGGATCCGCTTCTATTTTTTCGCGCAGGCGGCGGATATGCACGTCCACCGTACGAAAATCGCCAAAATAGTCGCTCCCCCAGATAGTCTCCAACAGCTCTTCGCGGCTGTAGACGCGCCCAGGGTTGGACATGAACAGTTGTAAAAGGTCAAATTCCTTGACCGTCAGGTTAATGGGCTTGCCGTCCGCCTCCACGGAGCGCGTAACGGAATCGAGAAACAGACCGCCTCCCGCAAGCTGCGGCTTCTTTTCCTCGCGCCGCCCGGAGGCACGGCGCAGTATGGTTTTAATGCGGGCTTTGACTTCTAAAATATTGAAGGGTTTGACCATATAATCGTCCGCGCCGTACTCAAGCCCTAAAATCTTATCCATATCCTCGCCTTTGGCTGTGAGCATGATAATGGGCACATCCGAAGTCTCCCGTACGCGCTGGCAAACTTCGATACCGGAAAGTTTGGGCAGCATGACGTCAAGCAGTATCAAATCGTACTGGTTACCAAATACCTTTTCGAGCGCTTCCTCGCCGTCCGCCGCGGAATCGATCTCGTATCCCTCCTGCTGCAGGGAAAAGCGGAGCCCTTTGAGTATCAAAGGCTCGTCGTCTACCAATAATATCCGTACCGCCATGCTTTTTAACTCCTCCCTGCTAGAGGTTTTTTCTTAGGTCAAACTACGCTTATGTAAAGAATGAATACGTTCCAAGAATATTATAAGTATACCACAATTCCATTATTTTGTACGGCAAAATCCCGCGGAAAATGGAAACGGTTTGTGAATGAAGGAGAATGCACTATACAATACCGATACAAGTTTGCTATACTAATATGAGATTTTGGGCGGTTCAGGCAGTAATATGAAAGAATCTTGTTTTTTGTTAAAGTTTATTTGCCTCTTTTTCGCCTAGAAACAAAAAAGGATGAAACGTTTTGAAGAGAATTCTTTGTGCGCTGATAGCGTTCTTATTGTTGCTCTTATCATCTCCCGCGCTGGCCTATCGCCAGGGGGATGAACTCAAAGCGCAGTATGTTGCGTTTGCGGAGGCGGGCTCAGGTACGCTGCTTGTGGAAAAGAACGCGAACGAGCGGGCGTTTCCGGCCAGCACCACCAAGATCATGACTTTAATACTCGCGCTCGAAAACGGCAGCCTGGACGATGCCGTGACGGTGGGCAAAGAAGTGGACGCGTTTGGCTCCAGAAGCTCGCTCATGGGCATAAGGCGCGGCGAAACGCTTACCCTCCGCGACCTGATTTATGGCATGATGCTCGTTTCGGGCAACGACGCCGCTGCGGCGATCGCCGTGCATATCGGCGGTTCTATCTCCGGCTTTGCGGATATGATGAACCAAAAGGCCGCCGAACTCAATATGACCAATACTCATTTTGTAAACCCGCACGGCAGGCATGAAGAGGATCACTATACCACGGCTGCGGATATGCTTAAGCTTACAAGCTATGCGCTGCAAAATGAGGATTTCCGGGCCATTGTCAAAAAGTCAGTGTATGACGTGCCCGCCACCAATAAGGACAGCGACGGGTATCATTTGGAAAATACCAACCGTCTGGTCCATACCAAGGCGGACAGTACGGATAAAAACATGGAATATCCTTACGCCATCGGCATTAAGACGGGGGAAACCAATCAGGCCGGGTTCTGCCTGGTTTCCGCAGCGGAAAAGGATGGCGTGACATTCGTCCTTGTACAGTTTAACGCGCCAGACAAGGATTGCCGCTTTTCTCTTTCCAAGGAGCTGTTTGATTGGGCGTTTTCGAGCTACCAAACGCTGGATGCTTCCACGCTGGGTCTTCCTACCCAGGTGGAGGTCTCGGTTAAAAACTGCAGCTTTGACGATGAAACGGGCGGGTTATTAAAGCTCAACGTGGATTTGACAGGCAAGCAGATCTCCTCCCTGGCTGATGAGATGGACCGGATTAAGAATAACGTGTCCGCCATCACCACCTCCGTTGCGACGGTAGGGGAGATTACCGCCCCCGTCAAGACGGGGGACATGCTGGCGACCGTTTCCTACAAGTTTGAAGGACGTACGCTGTTCACTGCGGACGCGTATGCAAGCCGCGATGTGGCGCAAATGGGCGGCGGTGTGGTAGAAACGCCGGACGTCAAGCTGATAGACGATCCTGTTTCGGGCAACGGCACGCACGGCCCATGGCCGTTCATTATTCTGGTTATCTTGCTCATACTCTTTGTGGTGGGCTTGTTCAGCTATCTGAAGAACCGCAGACAATCGCGCCGCAGAAAAGCCCGCCGCGTTACCTACGCGTACCGTGGCAGGAGATAGCCATTAAACCCAGGAGGCGTCCATGCAAAAGGGCGTAAAGGTCATCGCGCAAAACCGCAAAGCGCGGCATGAATATTTTATAGAGGATACCTATGAATGCGGCCTCGTGCTTTTTGGCACCGAGGTCAAATCCTTACGTGCGGGCAAAGTCAATTTGAAGGATAGTTACTGCATCGTAAGAAGCGGTGAGATTTTCATCCACGGTATGCATATCAGCCCCTATGAACAGGGGAACATTTACAATAAGGACCCGTTTCGGGATCGCAAGCTGCTGCTGCACCGGAGGGAGATCGATAAACTCCACGGCCTGCAGCAGGCGCAGGGGATGAGCCTGATTCCTTTGCAGATCTACTTTAAGGAAGGCCGGGCCAAACTGGAGGTTGCCGTTGCCAAGGGCAAAAAACTGTACGATAAACGCAGCGATATGGCGGCCCGGGACAGTAAGCGGGAGATGGAGCGCAGTTTTAAAGAAGTGAGGGACCGCGACTAAACCTGCCGATTGCGCTTGTATCGCGCTTATAAAGCATCTCGCTGAGGCTAA
>JAEZIE010000057.1 GCA_023416175.1 Bacillota bacterium | reverse complement strand
CAACAACGTTTTATAGACAGCCGGGCAGCGAGGGGAATATCTGGCCCGGCATCGGGGGTATTCTTGCGGGACGAAGGGTTTGAAAGCTTGTATGCGGCCTGCTCTCCTATGGTGTATTGGACGGCATACGGGCTGACCAACAACCATCACACTGCGTTGGAGCTCACACAAACGGTTTTCTTAAAGGCGTTTGTGCGGTGGGATACCCTTCATGCGCTTGCACCCCCGCAGGCGAGAAGCTGGCTCTACCGCGCGGCAAAGAACGCCAGCATCGATTGCCTGCGCCGCGAGCGGCATGAGCTGATGGCGGATTGCGTGCCCGAGCGCGCGGTTATGGATGTACGCGCATTGCCGGAATCGGCGTGTTTACAGAATGAAACCACAGAAGCCGTCTGGGACAAGGTAGAAGCGTTGCCCAAGGTGTACCGCGAGGCGGTGGTATTGCATTATTTTGCGGATCTTACGCAAAAGGAGGCGGCGGAGGCGCTGCGCGTTTCCGGCGGGACGTACCGTTCAAGATTGTCCCGCGCGCGGGAGCTGTTGTCGCTGTCTTTGGGAAAGGAGGAGGCGCTGTGAACAGCCATGAAAAGATAGACGAATTGCTGTGCCAAGCCGCACGGGTAAGAACGGGCGCACTGCCGCTTGATAAGGTGCTTGCCTCTGTCTACCGCCAAGCGGAGCAGGAAAAACGCGTGTACCGGGGAAAACAGTGGAAAGCGATTCGCTTCAAGCGCACGCTGATCCCCGCTGCGGCTGCATGTGCGGCGCTGCTTATCGTTTCCCTTCTTGTCCGGCCCGTGGTGGTGGAGGGGAAGACATATGTCGCCTGGAACGGTTCGGTGCAGATAGACGGCGTCCTCCACCGCGTAGACGCGGCAGCAGAAAAGACGGCGCTCAAACGGCTGTTTGATACCAATCAGTACGTCATCGCGGACGATCCTTCGCCAACGGGGGACATCATGGTGTTCGCGCCGGAAACCAAAGAGCAGCAAGTGAAGAAAGAGGCAAAAGTAAAGTATCTGGATCAGGCGGTATCCATTGAACCTGTTACCGTGTATCCGGTCATAGGAGATCTTGTGGTGCGGGAAGGGCCGGATACCGCGTACGCCGAGCTTGCGGAGCTTTACAGCGGCCAGTGCGTAAAAAAGGTGGGCATGTATGGCAGATGGGCGATCATCGAATGGAACGGCGCGCTTGCCTACGCGTTTGACGCGTACCTGTTCGAAGCGCCGGAGAAGATTCCGGTTTATGCACCGGTCATGCGGTACGCCACGGAGCCTGTCAATATACGCGCGCTGCCGACCAGCCGGGAAACTTCTGCCGTGCTGTATGAGCTGCAAACCGACGAACCCGTTCTCTGCACCGGGGTGATTGGGGAATGGACGCAGGTTGAATGGGGCAGCGGGAAAGCCTACGTATTTACAAAATACCTCAAAAATTGCGTTTAGGATGATGGGATTTGCAAACCATGTTATAATATATGGAAAGTACCCATTATTATCGAAATGCCTTGCGGAGGTACAGAGTGAAGGGTATATTTGAGTGGATTAAGGCAAATAAAGTAATCACTATTGTTGTCCTGGTTTTAATAACTCTAATACCCTTATTAATAATATTAGCTTATTGGGTTGGACGTAATTATGGTGGAATACCGTCTGATTTTGATGCAAATTCAATATTAGCATATTGGGGTGCAGTTTTAGCTTTTGGAGGCACAGTGTACTTGGGCTATGTTGCAAATTCACAAAATGCTAGGCTTATAGAAATTGAGGAGCATAGACAGAAGCCGATCATTGATTTACAACCACTGAAGCGATATGAGTTTGAACAAGAGTTGCTAGTTATTAAAGAGATGGATCAAGTCGCATCAAAAAGTAAAGAAACCAAATATAAAACTTATTATTTCATTTGTAAAAATATAAGTGATCAATTTATAAGTGATATAAAATTAACAGAGTATACGATTTTTTATAATTCCGAGGCTATTATAACAAAGAGGGAAATTAATTCTTGGTCGTTCAATTCCACATTAGGGCCAGGTCAAGAAAGGTATTTGCAAATTGCACTTATTATGGATGACAACTCTCAAAGACCAAATGCTTTTACGTTTGAATTTGAGTTACTTGCCGTTGGCAGAAGGGCATACCTTGAAAAGATATGGTTCTTTATGCTAAATTATAATGATTCAGATGAAGACAATTTAATATATACCGCTGGTAAACAAATTTCCATTGTCTTAAAAAAATGACGATATTACCCATTCGCTGCAGATAATCACCTTCCGCTTTACAAAATTCCTCATGGCCTGTATAATAGGCGCTGTATAAAGCGAAGATCGGGACACGCATGGGCCATATTCCCCCAGTGAGCGAGCCGCGGGCGGTGCAAGCGCGGCAGGGCGGAACGCCACATGCATCACCCGGGAGCGGACGGGCGAACGCAGGGATGTCAGTAAGCCGTCACGGGTCTGCCCGTTACAGCAGCAACACATACTGTGTGCAAGTAAGAGAGGACGCATTTTAGCGTCAACTCGGGTGGTACCGCGTGGCTACGCCGCGTCCCGATTGGGATGCGGCGTTTTTGTTATTCGTAAATCAGGAGGGTTTCCCATGTACAAGAAGGTTCCCACAACGCTGGATTTCGTTTCCCGCGAAAAGGAAGTATTGAAATTCTGGAAAGAGAACAAGGTGTTTGAAAAGAGCACCGTTCATCGCAAGGGCGCAACGACTTACACGTTCTTTGATGGCCCGCCCACGGCGAACGGCAAGCCGCATATCGGCCATATTCTCACCCGCTGCATTAAGGACATCATCCCCCGCTATAAAACGATGAAGGGGTTTGACGTGCTGCGCAAGGCTGGCTGGGATACGCACGGCCTTCCGGTGGAGCTGGAGGTGGAAAAGCAGCTGGGCTTAGACGGCAAAGAGCAGATTGAAGCGTACGGCGTGGAGCCCTTCATCAAGAAGTGCAAGGAATCCGTGTGGAAGTACAAGGGCGAGTGGGAGGAAATGTCCGACCGCGTAGGCTTCTGGGCGGACATGGAAGACCCCTACATCACTTATGACAACAACTACATCGAGTCCGAATGGTGGGCGTTGAAGCGCATCCATGAAAAGGGCTTGCTTTATAAAGGCCACAAGGTCGTGCCTTACTGCCCGCGCTGCGGCACGGCGCTTTCCTCCCATGAGGTAGCGCAGGGATATAAGGACGTCAAGGACACCTCCGCCATCGCCAAGTTCAAGGTGAAGGGGGAGGACAGTACTTACATCCTCGCCTGGACGACCACGCCGTGGACGCTGCCCTCTAACGTCAGCCTCTGCGTCAACGCGAACGAGACGTACGCAAGGGTGAAGAGCGGGGATGCCGTGTATATCCTGGCCCAGGCGCTTATTGAGAACGTTATCGGTGAAAACGCGGAGATTCTTGCCACATTTCCCGGGAAATCCCTGGTGGGTACGGATTACGAGCCGCTCTTCGATTTCCCGGTGGATGCACAGGGAAAGCGCGGCTGGTACGTGATGAGCGACGATTATGTCACGCTGACCGATGGTACCGGCATCGTCCACAACGCGCCCGCGTTTGGTGAAGACGACGCGCGCGTGGGCCGCGAATGGGACCTCCCGTTCATCCAGCTGGTGGACCCGAAAGGCCATATGACAGGCGGCACCCCGTGGGACGGCATGTACGTCAAGGACGCCGACCACGCCATCCTCCATACGCTTGAGGAAAAGGGCCTTTTGTACCGTGCCATGAATTTTGAGCACAACTATCCGTTCTGCTGGCGGTGCGATACGGCGCTCATCTATTACGCGCGCAAGAGCTGGTTTGTGAAGATGACAGCGGTGAAGGATAAGCTGATTGAATTCAACCGCCGCGTCAACTGGATTCCCGAAAACATCAAGGAAGGCCGCATGGGCAACTTCCTGGAGAACGTCATCGATTGGGGCATCTCCCGCGAGCGTTACTGGGGGACGCCGCTTCCGGTATGGACGTGTGCAGACTGCGGGCATACCCATGTTGTGGGCAGCATCGCGGAATTAAAAGAGCTGGGCAAGGACGTGCCCGAGAACATCGAGCTTCACAAGCCGTTTATCGATGCGGTGCATTTGAACTGCCCCAAGTGCGGCGGCGATATGAAGCGCGAGCCGGAAGTGATCGACTGCTGGTTTGACAGCGGCTCCATGCCGTTTGCGCAGTGGCACTATCCGTTTGAAAACAAAGAGGTGTTCGAAACCCGCTACCCCGCCGATTTTATCAGCGAGGCCATCGACCAGACGCGCGGCTGGTTCTATACGC
>JAEZIE010000003.1 GCA_023416175.1 Bacillota bacterium | reverse complement strand
AGCTTAAATACAGGTTCTGCACCACATGCCCCGCATCAAGTAGCATCAGCTTATGGGCGTCGGTGCAATATCTCCATTCGCTTCGGTAAGGAACAGCGCTGTAAAAGAATACTGCCGCAGAGTTGCCGGCCCATTTCTGTTCGCATAAGCTGTCCGAAACCATCTTTTCAAACTCTTCCACCACCCCGATAAACTCTATGGCGTGTTCAATCGGCAGGTAATGATACATTCCATTTTTGAGACCTTCCACCTTGAAAACCGCAAGGTACGTCTCAAATGGATGCCGTGCGCCTGCGGAAGGAACCGGCCGGACCGTTGCGTAACTATTCCCGCGAATCTCTTTGACCCCTTGTGTTGACCAAAGCAAGAAGGACAAATGATCTATGGTGATGCTTTCATTCTTATAAATGCGGTGGCTCTTTCTTTCCTGCAATAAAGTCAGGTAATTTGCTTCCTTGATGACGCCTGCAAAATCTTTGGAAAGAGGAATTCCCTCGGTGCCTGTTGCCGGCTTTGTTAAAGGCGGCTGAGTGACCCGCTTATTTTGATCGGATTCATGTTGATCCTCCGCAAAAGTGCTTTTCATGAATGCTCGATTGCTTTGAATCTGATTGAGATATTCTTCGTGTTTCATGCTTTCCCCCAGTATCTAATGCGTTTTATATCCATTTTAGCACAAAATTGCGCGTGATCGCAGCACGCACCCCACTTTAACCACCCTTCGTACCCCTTTTAACACTTTCGGTATACCGCCATCTCTTATCTGCACGCGGATAGTATGCTTTCATGTAGTACTGCCTGTCTCATCATCTCATGCTCACTAATGTAGACATAATGCGAAGTTCAGATAGCCACTTGGGTTATGATAATGAAAAGTAATAGCCATGTCATTTTAGGGTTTGTAATAATTATATGTCTTAATCGATACAGAACAATAATAATGAATGTTCTTTACTCAGCTTCTTAGTCCGCAACGGAGAAAGTAGCAAGACACCCGCCGCGAAAGCGGCGGGGGGCTTGCATCAAATAGCCTTACATCGTCTTATTCGCCCAGGCCCGACTCGACGGCGGCGACAATACCGATGAGTGCCTCCGCCTCGCCCGATCCGTCGCAGAGGATCTCGATTTGGGTACCGCTTTTTACGCAGGCGGACAGCACGGACAATATGGATTTGGCGTTGTACGACTTTTCGCCCTTGCGCAGGGTCACGTTACATGCGTGCATGGAGGCTTCCTTCACGAAATAGCTGGCAGGGCGGGCGTGAAGTCCCGCTGCGTTTGTGACAGTCAGCGTTTTTTTGACCATGGCGTCCTCTCTTCAAAAATCAAGCCGTGCATCGCTGAAACCACCTTGAATCCACGGGGAAGCGGCCAAAGCCGGCTCCCCGTGGGGGGAAGGGATGTTGAAAAAACCTATGCCTTTATGTCGGCGTCGCTTTTGGCGGCTTTTTTCTTGGCGATAAACCCGGCGAGCACGAAGATCAGCGCCAGCAGCACCAGAACCGATGCGATGACGGCAATTGCGCCGAGTTTACCCGCAGTGCCAAACAGAATACCCGTCACACAGAAATCGGCATCGGAGAACGTGGTGTTGGCAAAGCCCAAGTTGCCCAGAACCGGCATAAGGAACACCGGAAGGAAGGTAATGAGGACCCCGTGCAGGAATGCGCCGAGAGTCGCGCCCTTTACACCGCCCGTGGAGTTACCGAACACACCGGCCGACGCACCGCAGAAGAAGTGTGGCACCACGCCGGGGAGTATGATGGGGCCGCCGGTGAGCGTGAGCACGATCATACCCACAATGCCGCCCACGAAGCTGGAAAAGAAGCCGATGAGCACGGCGTTGGGGGCATAAGGGAATACCACCGGGCAGTCCAGCGCGGGCTTAGAGCCGGGAATGAGGCGGTCCGAGAAACCCTTGAACGCCGGTACGATTTCATTGAGCAGCAGGCGCACACCGGAGAGGATGATGAACACCCCGGCCGCGAAGTTGACCGCCTTCATCAGGGCGAACACAATGAAGTTCTGCCCGTCAGAGAGGTTTGTCTGAATGTATTCGGGGCCGCAGATGATCGCTACGATTACATAAATAAGGGACATTGTAAGCGAAATGGACACGGAGCTTTCGCGCAGGAATGCCAGTCCCTTGGGGAAGTTGATATCCTCGGTGGATTTGGAGTTTTTGCCCACCACCATGCCGGTCAGGCCCGCAAGCACATAGCCCACCGTACCGAAATGGCCGAACCCCACCGAATCGTCCTTCACGATGCGGCGCATGAAGGGCTGCGCCATCGCGGGGAATACCACCATCGTAATGCCCAGGCCCAGGGAACCGAACACAACGACCTGCCAAGGCGCAAGCCCGGCGACAGTGAAAATCACGCAGAGTAGGCACGCCATGTACAGCGTGTGATGGCCCGTGAGGAATACGTATTTGAACTTGCTCACCCGGGCAATCAGCAGGTTGACGAGCATGCCGAAAAACATGATGAGTGCCGTATTGCTGCCGTACTGTACCAGCGCCTGGGCCACGATCGCCTCGTTGTTGGGAACAACGCCCTGCACTTTGAACGCCTGTTGGAACATCTGGCCGAACGGATCGAGCGCGCTCACAACCACGCCGGCGCCCGCGCCGAGTACGAGGAAGCCCAGGAAGGTCTTGACCGTGCCCTTGATGACATCCGAGGCGGGCTTCTTTTGAATCAGCAGGCCTATGAGCGCGATAACCGCAATCAGCACGGCCGCCTGACCCAAGATATCCTGAAAGAACTTCAAAATTGAGTTTATGATTTCCATATATCTCTCCTTTATTTGATAAAGTTCTTTGCACGAAGAGCTGCGACAATCTTTTCCTCTAGTTCCTTCTTATCCAGTATGTTGTTGAGTACCACCATATCAGGGATTCTGCTTAGCCCCATTGCGACGTCGCTTGCAACGACGATCACATCCGCGCAGTTTGGGTAGATCTGGCTCATGTCGGTGTGCTCGACCGTTGCGCCGCTGATTCCCAGCGTATCCAGTATCGTGCGGATGTTCATTTCGATCAGAAAGCTGGATCCCAGACCGACACCGCAGGCTGTCATAATCTTCATCGGCTCACTCCTTTCCTTGCAGTATTCGCCCGGGCAATAGCTGTTTTCAGCTATATTCAATTCGTTTCGTAAACCGGCACCGCGCTATCCAGAATATTCAGGAACTCGCCGGGACTCCCGGCCTGCAGCACCGCGTTGAGGGTGGGCGGGTCCATCAGCAGCCTGGACAGTTGCGAGAGTGCTTTGAGATGGCTCTGGCTGTCGGTAGCGGCAAGGCCGAAAAACAGCTTTGCCTGCCGGTCGTCCAGACCGTTGATTTTGACGGCATCTTCCAGCTTCAAAAAAGTCATGCCTAACCGGTTGACGCCCTGGGTGGGGTTTGCGTGTGGAATGCAGATGTTGGGCGCAATAACGATGTACGGCCCCACGGTTTTTACCGTTTCAATGATCGCGTCGATGTACCGCTGCGTGATGGAGCCGTTTTTGAGCAACGGGTACATGGCGAGCGCGATGGCATGTTCCCACGTATCAGCAGACTGTGCAAATTGTACTGTTTCTTCGGTAAGCAAATCTTGTAACACTTTCCCGCCATCTCCTTTATGCGCACCTTTGATTTCGGAAACAAACAACACCCGTTTTTTCAATTGCTGCCTGAGTCCCTCCGCATCGCGGATGTCCGCATACTGCGCGATAAGGTCGAGCATTGCGCAGATATCCGTGTCCTTTCGTTCAAGGCCGAACACCTGATCGTACACCTGATTGATCAGGCGGTATTTTTGCGTATTACTCAGCATCACCGGTATGATGAACACCGGCGCCCGGCAGCGGAACCCGGGCGGCAGCTCCGCGGTGCTGAACAGCACGTCGTATTTGTCCGCGCTGTCCAGCGCTGACATGGATGACGCACGGATGAAGTGCAGCTCGGGGAATATATCGTTAAGCTGTTTTTCAATCAGCGCCGATGTGCCGATACCGCCCGGGCACAGGATCAGCGCATTTTTGCGTGTGATATTGCGGATGTTGATCTCGCCTACCGAGACAAGGCCAAAGTACATGGTAATATAACCGATTTCATCCTCGGGGACCCTTTTCTGCACGAATTCCTCCAGCGGGCTTAACAGAATCCGTACAATTTCGAAGAACTCGTGATATTCCTCCTTCATTTGCGAAAGAAGCGGGTTCACGATGGGAATATCGTAATGCAGCCTGTAGTATACCGGCTTCAGGTGCAGGAATAAATTATCGGTGATGCTTGCCTTGTCGGAAACGGTGATGCAGGAAATCCGTTCAAAACGGTCCACCATATCCTCCACGATCTTTTTGAGCACCTTATCCAGCGGGGATTCGTAAGACAGGAGGCTTTCGATTTTGATGCTTTGCAGCAGCAGCGCCAGATAACGCATCTCGCTTTCGGGTATAGGCCGGGAAAACCATCTGACGAGCACTGCGGCTATGGCGAGGCAGTCGCGGTCTGGGTCCGAAAGCTGCGCGGCGTAAGGCGCGAGCGTGTCGGCTTCCTCCGTGGAGGTCTGCCACAGCAAGAAGATGTAGAGCAAAATTTCATTGAGCCTTTTTTCAATAAACTGGATATGGCGCTGGTAAACGCGGTCCAGGCTGACGGATAAGAATTCCTTGAAATCTGCGTTCACGCCCAAAATATTGAGCAGGTAACCGTAGATTTGCTCGAAATTGACCCATTCGGAAAACAGAGATATGCATTTGAGCATGAGCGACCGCTTTTTCCATTCCTCGCCCTGCAGCCGGTATCCGCCGGCGCGGCTGTACGGGATTTTTATATGAAACTCGACGGCGAACGCCTCCGCGCGTTTCAGATCAGCAACGGCCGTGTTTTTGGAGATCCTGAGCAGCTGCATGATATGCTGCAGGGAAACAAACTCCGCGGACGACGCGATGAATATCAGTATGAGCACCGTCCGGTAAGGTGCATCGAGGGCGGCGCACAGCTTTTTTTCCTTGCGCTGCTCCTTCTCAAGCGCTTGAATCTGTTCTTCTGAAAGAAACAGTCCGGTGCGCCTGTTCTGTGTGATGGGTGCAACACGATTTTGGCAAAAAAGCTGGTTGAGTTTTGCCAGCGTGTACTCCACCTGGCGGTTGCTCAGATTATACCTTTGTGCCATATCGGCGACAGTCAACCCCGGATGGCTTACAAGATTGGCGACTATACGCTGCATTCGGATATCCACATCCCCCACCCCTGCTATCATGATAGCAATGATTACGTCGGCATTTCAAATACTTTTAAGTCATATTTCTGTCGACTTTATAAACAAAAATTGTGATAACGAGGCCGTATGGCCAGAAACGATATATAGAACCCCTACGGCGGAAAGCATGTCCGGCACGTCGGCAGGCCGCCTTTTACGCAAGGGCGGGCGTGGCGCGTACTGCAGGGTCAGCGGCGGCAGGAATGTCTAGCGCACCCCCACAATTTGATTGATTTACTCCAACTCTAGTACATTCTTTTCATATGACATGTAAGAGGAGGTATAGCGA
>JAEZIE010000005.1 GCA_023416175.1 Bacillota bacterium | reverse complement strand
ACGCCCGGGCATACGATCGACTCCATCAGCGTCCTCGATGAAGTAGATCATGTGCTGGACGTTGGCGACAACGTCGGCGATACTCTTGACGAAATCGTACCCAACGTTGATACCCAAAAGCAGGTCTATATCGATACCCTATTGAAGTATCAGGCGATCGACTTTGATACCTGCGTTTCCGGGCATAATGTGGTGCTGGGAAAGGAGATATTCGACAGGATCCTAAAAGAATTTCAACCGCTTTGATCTTCACCCGCCGGTGAACATGCGGGTTAAAAAACAAGCGTGGTTTGAACGATTGCTCAAATCACGCTTGTTCTGCTTTGCATTAAATGCTTTACGTATGCTCGACGCGTTCCCGCTCCATACACGCCCGCCAGGCAACTTCATATTTGGGTGCGCTGCGGTCGATTGTGGATTTCAGCTCATAATATCGGCCGTCAATTGTACTGAACACGATTGTCATTCTTCCATGCATCGCAAGGTTCGCTATCTCTGTAAGCGCGACAGACTGTGAGCCGATCATAAACCTATCACCATACATTCGCAGCGTTCCTTCCGCAAGCAACTGAGCGTCAGGGTTAAGCCGAATAAACTTTTGCCCGCCGTCCTCAAACAGCAGATCATCCTTTGAAGCGGCCAAAGCGCGTCGAAAAAAGGTTTCCGACTGCCAAAGATCCCATTCCGTTACGGTGGAGAAGGGGAGGGAAGCGCCTTCGAGCATGCCGTATTCCGTATAGCGGCCGTTTAAGCCGCAACCACACTCAAACCGATCATCCTTGCTTGTTATAGTACCTATGCCTAAGCAAGACGGGCATAGGTAGAGCCCCGCCTCAATGCCTTCGGCTAGGCCCTTTCCAGTAAAACGCGTATGTGCAATCTTCTGGCGGGCGTACGCATCCTCGTGCAGGTCGCGCAAGATGATGGCGTTGACTTCGTCATTGGTCATTTTTTTAAGTTCTTCGGGAGAATAACGCGCGACCTCGTGCCCATATACTTTCCCGCGCCGGAGCGTCTTGGACCATCGTGGGGAGGCGAAATACCCACCTTCTATGCGGTAGGTAACAAGCGCTGCGCCGCTTGCACGCACAAGCTTCCCTGTGGAAGGAAGGATATCGCAGGTAAGACCGTTGTAAGAACGGTTTCCTTCTGCAAAAATACAGACGTTGTTACCCGCGTGGATGCTTCGCAGCACCTCCATGACGGTGCGGGCGTCCGTCGTTCCTTTCATGCGGGAGATAGGCGCAAAACAGGCGCGCAGCAGTTTGGAGGCAAGACCAGCCCGGAATACATGCTCGCCCGCAACAAAGTACATGTGCTCCCGGTAGCTTGTCGCCACCATCAACGCGTCGTAATTGGTGGTATGGTTGGCCAAAACTATGCTGGGGGAGGGAAGCGCCTTCTCGCGTGCGCCGGTGTAACCAAAGCGCAGCTTCAAAAACAGCTTAATGGGGTGATGGAAAAACTGATAAATCCAAATATGATGCCTGTTGCTTTTCATATGTCTCCTATATACCGGGCGCATATTCCTTATCATTGTAAATCATGAGAAGGGAATTATGCTATAACAAAACAGTCGAATAAACAAATATCTTGTCAAAAACTTATGCTAATCACTCCATATTCCGGCACGCATAGAAAAAGGCGCTAATGCGCCTTCACTACTCTTGTATTATGTTGGGGATAAATTACTCTTCCACCACCAGAGAAGGCGAATTCTTCCGGGGCAGTGAGGCCATCGCGGATTGCAACGCCTGTGCAAGCGCTGAAAGCTTATCATAGGGTTTGAGCGCGCTGTTTGCAGCGGGCACATGCAGCGTATCGCCCAGAAGCGGGATCATGCCCTGCAGCGGGTTAACAGGGAAACGATAGGGTTGTTTACCGTCAGGGCCTTTTGTGAGGAAGAACACATATACGTCGTTCAGGTGCAGGCGGGGCGTCTGCCCGGCGGTGAGTTCCATATGCTGAAGCGTTGAGGCGTCAAGCATGCCGCCGATGCGCTCGGGGCTGAATACCATATTGAGTTCATCCCCGTAAGATAGGGAACCTTTCATAACGCCGTAGACTTCTATTGACACGATGGATGCGGAATATTGGGCCTTTTCCACTGCGCCGCCGTTGCGGATCGAGAAAGCCGTATCGTTCATCTGCGGGAACCGCGTAACCTTGCCGATGAATATTTCATCAGCAGCCGCCGTGAGGGCTGAGATGGAGTCATAATAATAAACCGGTGCGGGCGCGCTGATAACGGACAAAAGCGCCTGAATTTCTTCTTGCAGCGCTTGCAGGGAAATCCGCTTGCCATCCCAGATCACTTCGCTATCCACAATGGGCATGGGCGCGCTGGAAATAAGGGAGTATCCGGTCAGATCCTCCGCATAGTTGACGTCTTCACCTTGGCCGAGAAAAAGTAGGTATGTGACGCCCGTGTTCATAGGGCCTGTGGTGCAATGGACGATATCGCCGATCTTGGCATTACCGGCGTAAACTTTTGTAACGGTGAGATCATAGCAAGTGCTGCCGGAAGCGTCGATATGGCTGCCCGTGCATTCGCCCGAAACAATAAGGGAGGCGTTTCGATACTGGGCGCGCAGATCGGAAAGCAGGCGTTCTTCCGCAGCAGGGGAAGAAACCACCACGTTCGCAGCGGGCGGTATAGGGGTGCATGCACTTAAGATCAGGCAGATGAGCAGCGCGCTCAAAAGCCGAATTCCTTTGCCCATGCAATCCCTCCCTCCGATGATGCATCCTTGCATCGCATCCTGTTGCGCGACATGTTCACGCGTTATTCATACTATAGACGATTGGCAACACATTTTGGTTGCATGACACAGGAAATTCACAAAAAGTTTATGGAAGAAGCATAAACTGTATTATAAAATATACCAAAAGAAGCGGCGCGTGGAAATTTACATCTCGCGCCTTCCCGTAAGCGCCTTGCCCAACGTGACTTCGTCGATATATTCCAGGTTCCCGCCGATGGGAATGCCGTGCGCAATCCTGGTAACGCGAACATTTTTTTCCCTGAGCAACTTAGCGATATAGGATGCGGTTGCCTCGCCCTCCACATCCGGGTTGGTGGCAAGGATTACCTCTTTTATGCCGCCCTTGTCCACCCGCTCGACAAGCTCACGGATGCGGATATCCTCCGGGCCAACGCCGTCCATGGGGGAAAGGGAACCGTGCAGCACATGATATCTGCCCCCGAACTCGCGGGACTTCTCCATGGCCAATACGTCCCGCGCTTCCTGCACCACGCATATGACGCCGTTATCCCGGGCAGTATCCGCACAGAGCGTGCAGGGGGCAGTATCCGTATAGCTGCCGCAGACCGGGCAGCAAAATACCGTTTCCCGCGCGTGCAGAATGGCATCGGCAAGCTCCGCTGCCTGGCCCTTTGGGACCTCTAGAATGTGGTAGGCTAAGCGCTGCGCGCTTTTCATGCCGATACCGGGAAGCCGAGCAAGCTGCGCGGTCAGCCGGGCAATTGGTTCAATGGTCTGCAGCATCGTTAGAACCCAAGGTTCAGACCGCCGGTGATTTTGCCCATTTCGGCGTTCATCATTTCCTCCGCCATCCGAAGCGCTTCATTGGTGGCAGCCGTAATGAGATCCTGCAGCATTTCCACATCTTCCGGATCTACGCACGCAGGGTCGATTTCTATACTTTTGACTTGCTTGCGGCCGTATACGGTGACTTTCACTACGCCGCCGCCTGCCTGGGCGGTCAGCTCGCGTGCGCTGAGCTCTTCCTGCTTACGCGCCATATCCTGCTGCATTTTTTGGGCCTGTTTCATCATTTGCTGCATATTCATGCCGCCGCCCATACCGGGGAAACCACCCTTTGCCATATAGGATCCTCCTAAACGATCTGCATTTTCATTCTATACAGTATACCATATCCGCGTATGGCTTGACAAACGGGCCTCAGCTTATACGATCAAATATTAAGCTGACGCATTTATTTGGTCGCGCAGGCGAAATAATCCGCCTCGCTCCCGCTGTCATGCGGCGTGTGCCGCTGCCGCGTCACGACGAAGCTCGTTTGTAAACGAAATTAGTATTAACTCTCTATATGCAGCTTATCGCCAAACATGCGCTGCATCTCCAGGGTCTTCGGGTCGTTTGTCGGCTTTTGCTGCACGACGATACGAAGCTGCAGCTCCGGCTCCACCGTTTGAAGCAGGTTCTTCAATATTTCAATATGCTTGGGGATGTTGAGCGCCGCCGCGTGCGAGGACTGTACGGGCGGGAACATAGCCGTCAATACGTTGCCCTCTCGTATGGCACTGTGTGCCGCAATCGCCATGATATAAAGCGGAAGGTTCTGCTTTTGCAGCAGCTGTTTAAGCGCCTCCCAGGCAGGATCAGATACGCTGCTGCCCACTGGCGTTGCAGTCTTAGCGGAGGAAGCAGGCTTTGTGAGAGCCGGTTGCACAGGGGATTTTTGCTGCACAGGCTCGTCCCCATAAAAGGCCGGTTCTTCGGGCGGGGGAATAAGATCGCCTGCAGGTGCTTCCCAGGGGGGCGTATCTTTAACAATGGGCGCAGCAGGTGTTTGCAAGTTCTGTACAGGCAGCGGGGCGATGGGGGAGTGCAGCGCAGGCACGCCGTTGAGCCTTGCCTCCAATGCGGCAAGCCGTTCCTGCAGCGCAAGGAGAGCACTTTCATCCTCCGGGCGGCAGATGCGCACCAGCATTGCCTCCAGCAATACGCGTGGCTGACGCAGCCACTTCATTTCGCTTTGGGATTTTGTAATAAGTTCCAGCGCCCGCAGCAACCGTTCCTGTGAGGCTTCTTTTGCCTGCGCACGGTAGCGGGCCATGGTTTCCGCCGTGCAGTCCAGCAATTCGCGGCAGTCCCCGCAGGCTTTTGCAAGCAATAACGCCCGCATATGTTGGGCAAGGTCCTGCGTAAACACACCCATATCGCGTCCGTTGCGCACAAGCGCGTCAAACTGCATGAGCGTGCGTGCGGCGTCGCCCTTTAAAAGCGCATCGGCCATGTCAAACAGGAAGTCCTGCTGCATGGAACCAAGCACGTCGTAAACGTCCCGCTCGGTCACATGCCCACCGCAAAAGGCAAGGCACTGGTCGGCAAGGCTCAACGCATCACGCATGCCGCCATCCGCCGCACGGGCGATAGCAAGTAGCCCGCCCTCCTCGATTACAGCGCCCGCACCGGACAGCACATCCTGCAAAACGCCAACCATATCTGAAAGCGAAAGCCGGTGAAAATCGAACCGCTGGCAGCGGGAGATGACGGTGGGCAATATTTTCTGCGGCTCGGTCGTGGCCAGCAAAAACAGCACATGGGCAGGAGGTTCCTCCAGCGTCTTTAACAGCGCGTTGGAGGCGGCGTTGGAGAGCATATGGACTTCGTCTATAATATAGACCTTATATTTTAGCTGCAGCGGCGTAAAGCGTACCTTTTCAAGAAGCGCGCGCATATCGTCCACGCCCGTATTGGAGGCGGCGTCGATCTCAATGATATCCACCGCTTCCTCCTCCAAAGAGTGGCGGCAGGCTTCGCAAATACCGCAGGGCTCACCTTCCACGGGGGAAAGGCAGTTGACCGCGCGCGCAAATATCCGGGCGATGCTCGTCTTGCCCGTTCCGCGGGACCCGCTGAAGAGGTATGCGTGCGCGTAACGGCCAGATTCCACCTGATTCTTTAAAATGGTGGTGATGTGGTCTTGCCCCTTGACATCCTCAAACCGGCGTGGCCGGAACCTGCGGTACAGCGCCTGATACGACATACTTCCTCCTAAGCAATCCATAAAAACTGGGGATGTTTCCGTAAACATTGTACCATTGCGCCTCCCGCATGTCTAATATTGCAGGCGGGTTTTAGAATAAAACGTACACGCTCGGCGGGTTTTAGGAAGAAAGACAAGAGAAACACTTGCACAATCCGCTGCATGCGCCTAAAATAGCTTCAACGGAGTTATTGAATAAATATCCATATCAATAAGGGCTTAAGGAGAAATTCAAATGGTGAAGTTCGCAAAGCGGATGGAGAATGTGTCCGGCAGCGTGATCCGCGAGATACTCAAACTGATGGG
>JAEZIE010000249.1 GCA_023416175.1 Bacillota bacterium | reverse complement strand
AAGGCCGAAGGAAAGCCCGATGAATATCAGGAATACGATAGGCGGCGAAAGCAGTATGTTTTGCATCATCTATTCCTCCTAAATCCCGCGCTCAACCGTTGAGGTTGTTGAGCTTGCGCGTATCCAGCACGTCCGTCTCGCGGTAGATGCCAAGGACAATACCCGTGGCCACCACCACCAGCACCACCTCGATGACGATGATGGTCAACACATAGGCCTGCGC
Source organism: Bacillota bacterium (assembly GCA_023416175.1). GTDB lineage: Bacteria > Bacillota > Clostridia > Christensenellales > CAG-138 > JAEYLA01. Next base: position 3,799 of record JAEZIE010000249.1, on the reverse strand, counting down.
CTGCGCCATGTTGCCCGTCACGTACCCCACCACAATCATTAAGAGCGTGATGCCTTTTGCTAAAATCTCAATGGACAGCAAAATACGCATCAGGTTGCGGGATACGATCAAACAATAGATACCCGTCACGAGCAGCAATGCAACAGCAATCGAAAACACCAGGAACAGCTCGTTCATTTCTCACGTACCCCCTTAAAGAACACAAGGTCGGCATACACGCCCAATAGCACGATGACCACCTGGCCCACAAGATCTATCTGGCGCTTGTCCCAGAGGATCTGCTGGGGTGTCGAGCCATCCGTCTTCGCAATTGCTGCGGGCAGGAGCTCGGTCACATGCGGCCAAAGCACAAAGAAAAGCACGGTCGCAAGCGTAATGAGAATGATGGGCAAGAGCGCGAAGCGGCGCTTACGCTCCTTGGCCTTTTCCGCCTGCTCCTCTCTTGAGGTAATCTTCGTCATGCTCGAAGCGCTGATGAATATGACCGGAATAAGCCCCGCGCAAACGGAAAGTTCAAACGCGGCGGCTAGGGGCGCATCCATCAGGAACATCACAAGCGCTAAAATTGCGCTCATAATTGCCATCCAGATGGCAGCCTTTATGAGGTTGGGCCTGACGATACATAAAATGGAGCAGGCCACAAGGGATACAAGCAAAAGAATGATAATAGGAAGCGACATCGTTCCACCTTCCTTTTACAGTAAGTTCTTGAAGTAACCGAGCAGGAATGGCAGAGCGGCGCCCACAAGCACGTTTACCGCAACCAGTACAAGCTCCGCGCCCACAAACCCTGCGCCCGCTTCCTTCACATTGGCAAGCGCATCGGGGACTTTTCCAAAGAACACCTTCTTCTGGATCAGGAGAAGGTACGCAAGCGTAACTACGCCCGCCAGCAGCGCTACGGCTGCCATCACTGGGGAAACGCGCCACACGGCGATGATGATGAACAGCTTGCTCCAGAAACCCGCAAGCGGCGGGATACCGGCCGTAGACAGATACCCAACGACCGAACTCCATCCGGTGACGGGCATTTTATCAGAGAGGCCGCCCATTTCATCCATATTGGTAAGGCCTGTCTGTTGTTCCACCGCCGCTGCATTCATGAACAGGAGGGATTTAAAGGACGCATGGTTGAAAAAGTGCAGCATCGCGCCAAAGAATCCGAGCGGCGAGCCAGTGCCAAGGCCAAGGAGTATGTAGCCAATCTGGCTGATACTCGAGAACGCAAGCATACGCTTCATCCTGTTCTGGCCGATCGCGGCGAACGCGCCAACCAGGATCGAAATGAGCCCCAGAACCGTAAGCAGGCTTCCTACCGAAGCGTTGCTCAGGAAGATATCGCGGAATATGCGCATGAGCACATATACGCCGGAAGCCTTGGTAACAATGCCGCTTAAGAGCACCGATACCGGAGCGGAGGAACCGGAGTATGCGTCCGGTACCCAGGCGTGGAAGGGCACAGCGCCGGACTTAATGGCAAACCCAATCGTATACAGGATCAGCGCGATGACGAGTCCGTACGGAAAGGAACCAGCCTGCGCCGCCGCTCCGATAGAGGCGGCAGCGTTAGCAAATGTGGTGTCTCCCGCAAACAGGAATACGAACGCTGTCGCTGTCAGCATCACGATGGTTGCGACGGTGGACTGGATATAGTATTTGAATGCGCCCTCCAATTCATTACGGTCCCTATGGAAGCCGATGAGTATGAAGGAGGCTGCAGACGTGATTTCAATGAACACATAGAGCGTAAAGAGATCCCGCACGATAGCTACGCCGTTCATGCCCGCCATCAGGATGAGCACCAGGTTCGCAAAATTGTGCCGCTGCTTGTGAATAGCAGAGTTGGTGATCAGCAGCGCTATAAGCCCAATCAGGCCCACAGTAAGCAGCACCATGGCGGAAAGCGCATCGATTTCCAGCAGGCCGATACGGATATCCGTCCATACAGTCCCGTTTTTCAGGCATTCAATCAGCGCATATGCGGAAAGCAGCGTCTGCATTGCGGCCACAGCGGCTGCGCACCACACGGCAAGGCGGCCCTTAATCCAGTAATAAACAATATTTAATACCACTACTGCGGTGAGTGGGATCGCTAAGAACAAAAGCGGCACGAAGGCTTCCTCCTAAACTATTAATCCTTTGCGCGATGCGCTCAAGTGAGCGAAATCAGCAGGAACAGCGAGACAAACGCAATTCCAACCACCGTCCAAACAAGGTACAAGGCTGAATTGCCGGTGTGCGCCTTTCGGATCCCGCTCGAGACCCATCCCGTAAAGCGGACGATGGCTACGTCGTAGAACCAGCTGATGCCGTTGTTGACCGCAAGCGCCGCTTTGGAATATCCCTTCACCAACAGGCCAATTACATCGTACGGATCAAAAACCTTCTTTTCCGCCAGATCATAGATCTGGTGGAGGCCCGGCGCGTAGTGGAAATGGTCGGCAGCTAAAATGCCGCGTCCGGTCTTTTTATAGCCCAGACGGTGGCTCAACACTGCAAGGGCAAGTACCGCGATAGAGATGCCCGCCAGCACAAAGTTGGTGTGCGTACCCGCTTCCTCCAGATGTTCCATCTCAGGGAGGAATGTCTTAAACAACGCAACCAGTTGACCCTGGAACGCGCCGGCCAGGATGCAGCCTATCGCCAATACAATCATTGGCACAAGCATCGTCCAGGGGGCTTCCTTGACGTCCTTTTTGGGCGACTCGGTCTTGCCAAAGAACGCAGCGTGCCCAAGCTTTAAGAAAGAGACCGCCGTAAAGAACGCGCCGATGGCCGCCACAATGTAGAAGGGCAGCGCGCTTTCGATTGCGGCGTCGAATATCAGCTCCTTGGAGAAGAAACCGTTGGTGAGCGGGAACCCGGCGATGGAGGCCGCGGCAACCAGGAAGCAAACGAATGTGACAGGCATCTGTTTCCTTAATCCGCCCACCACCTTCAAATCGGTGGTGCCCGCCTGCCGCTCCACAGCACCCGCCGTCAGGAACAGGCAGCTTTTATAGAGGGCGTTGTTTAGCATATGGAAGAGACCGCCGATAATACCGACCGGAAGCGCCGTGCCGATGCCAAGGAGCATGTAGCCCACCTGGCTGACCGCGTGGTAGGATAATAGGCGCTTGTAGTCCTTTTGAATGAGCGCCATCATGACAGCGAATATGATGCTCGCTGCGCCCAGCGTCATGAGCGCCGTACTCATGGCGGAGCCGTGTTCCAACGTAAAGAGGCCGGTCGTAATGCGCACCAAGAGATAAATACCCATCAGCTTTTCGAGCGCGCCGGGCAAGAACGCCATGAAGGGGAGCGGCGCGTCGTCCGCTGCATCCGGTATCCAGGTGTGGAAGGGCATTGCGCCCGCCTTGCCGAGTGCGCCAATCAGCATCAGAATGAACGCTGCGGAGGTGGAAGCTTCCACCGGAAGATGGATGCCTTCCATATTGAGCGTGCCTGCGAGCTGCGCCGTCATGCCGATGCCCAGCATCAGGCAGAGGTCGGTGAAACCCACGATGACAATGGCCTTAACGGCGGTTTTAAAGCCGCCGGGCTTATCGGTCAAGAGCATGGCGAACATCGTGCAGAGTATGCCCTCCCAGAAGAAGAGCAGCAGCACAAGGTTGTTTGCAAGCACCGCACCATTAACGAGAGTCAAAGTCAGCAGGAAAAACGCGTAAAAACGCTTCGCGTAGGGTTTTTCCCGCAAAAACGTGGTGGAATACAACGTGACAAGCAGCGCAATGACGGCTACCGCCAAAAGGATAAAGCCGGAGAACGGGAACAGCCGAAGCGAGAACTCAAGGCCAAA
>JAEZIE010000238.1 GCA_023416175.1 Bacillota bacterium | reverse complement strand
AAGCTCGTTTTTGATCTTCTTCTCGATGTTGGTGGCGATGACCTTTAATTGCCGGTCATGCTGCAATAGTTCCCGGGAAATATTCAGGGAAAGGTCCGGGGAATCGACAAGGCCGCGTACAAAGCTGAAAAAGTCTGGCAGCAGATCCGCGCATTTGTCCATGATGAGCACGCCGTTGGAATAAAGCTGCAGCCCCTTTTCAAACTCCTTGGTGTAGTAGTCATACGGCGCGCGGGATGGGAAGAATAAAAGCGTATGGTAGCTGACCGTACCCTCCACACTGGCGTGCACGGTTTTCAATGGCTTTTCATAATCGAAAAACTTATCCTGGTAAAACTGCTCGTACTCCTCCTGGGACAGCTCGGATTTGCTGCGCTTCCACAGCGGAATCATGGAGTTGATGGTTTCAATCTCGGTGTAGGATTCATAGTCCTTGTCCGAGCCTTCCTTCAGGCGGCTTTTCTCCACCTCCATGCGGATGGGGTAGCGGATATAGTCGGAGTATTTTTTGATGAGAGAGCGCAGGCGGTAGGTATCCAGAAATTCGCTATATTGCTCATCCTCGGTATCCTCTTTGAGTTCAAGCAATATTTCGGTGCCGAAGCCGTCCTTAGGCGCAGGGGAAATGGTGAAGCCATCCGCGCCCTCGCTCTGCCACTGCCAGGCTTCGTCGCTGCCGTAGGCGCGGCTGGTGACTGTAACGCGCTTTGAGACCATGAACGCGGAATAGAAGCCAACGCCGAACTGGCCGATGATCTCCGCATCCTTGGCGGCGTCCTCCGTACGGAACTTCAATGTGCCGCTTTCCGCGATGGTACCAAGGTTCTTGGTCAACTCGTCTCTGGCCATGCCGCAGCCGTTGTCCGTGAGCTTTAAGGTGCGCGCGCCCTTGTCGGCTTCAATGAGGACAAAGAAATCCTCTTTTGCAAGCCCGGTGTTGCCCGCGCTTAAATCCCGGTAATAGAGCTTGTCGATTGCGTCGCTCGCGTTGCTGATCAGTTCCCGGAGGAATATCTCCTTATGCGTATAGATGGAGTTGATCATTAAATCCAAAAGTCGTTTTGATTCTGCCTGAAACGGTTGAAGTGCCATACCAATTCATCCCTTTGCATGAATTAGCACTCATAAACCCTGAGTGCTAATCAAAATTATAGCGCATATTTTTCAAAATGCAAACCCGCGAATGTGAGAAACTTGTAAAAACGCAACGGATAGTCCTAAGAGTTGAATGACCCGGAGAGAAAAAGGCACGCGCCGAGAGTCCGGCGCGTGCCTAAGGGGGATAGGGGATATTACGCAGGTGTTAAGCGCCCACAGGATACCAGGCAGTCAGATTCGGGACATTGAGCGCCACATACCACAGGATGAACGCAAGCACGCATACCCGTAGCAGCGGCAGCTTTTTGCTGTAGAGCCGGATAGCAAACAGCACGAGCACGCAGCTAAGGTAACAGAGGAACCAGAACGCCTGAATTCGCTTGAATGTCAGCCCGTATGCACCAGTGTAGAGCGAAAGCCTTGTAAACGCGGAGGCGAGTATCACACCGGTAGCAAGGAGCAGCAGAAGCATCAGTGTGCGGAGAACGTTTTTTTCCTCCACACGGCAAATGCAGAAGGAAAGTACGCTGAAATTGATGGCGGCCACCCACATCAACTGGTTGAAGCCTTCTACCGCGTATTCAGAATAGGTCAATCCGTCGGGCAGGCCATACCCTCCGAAAAGATAGAGAAACTGTACGGCGGTAAAAATGGCATAGGCCGCAAGCAATGTTCCAAGCACGATGCTGGGCGCTGTAATCCCAAATCGTTTGGTCTTTTGGGACGTAAGCTCCATTTGTTTGCCCCAAGCCGCCCCATAGAGGAAGCTGTAAAACAGCATGGCACAGATGAATATGACGAATAACCGCCATATGATATCTGCAAAATTAATATTTCCGAACACCTGTATCGCGAGCGCGTTCATGACGGCGTCTGCCGAGAGCAGCAGGGAAATAACCACGATCAGTACCGGCACCGCAATAAGAATCCCAAGCCAAACGTGTTTTCCCTTTTCGCCGGCTTTAAAGAGGCTCCCTACGCTTATAAAAAACCGCCCGAGATATTGAAACGGTTGCACAAAAAAGCCGGCCAGGAAATAAACAAAATACCCGCTTTCATGTTCCTTGGGCAGCGGCTGCGTCACGTACTGCGCGTGCAGCATCAAAAGGCAGGGGATGGCAAGGACGTTCAGGTAAAACAGCGTTTTATCACTGTATCCTGTCGACTGAAAATACAGCATCACACTCAGGAACGCGGAAGCGCCGCCCAAAATTAACCCAAGCGGGCGCTCGGCTGCCTGGCGATAGCAAAAGATATGGAACACCAACAGATAAATGAGCCAGAATGCCGCATACCATCCGGCAAACGACCATTCATCCTGAAATAGATAAGACAATCCGGCCTGCATGATAAAGCCAAGTGCGATTACGCCCAGCAGCAGCCAGCGTTGCGGCGCGGCGACCGGCTGTGGTGCGTCCGCCTGCTTTAAAGTTGTGTAAGCGCTTTCAAGATAATGAGTTCTTCCCGGTTGGGGTGTTGTCGGGCCGGCAACTGCGGGCGCAACTTTTGCGCCGCAGGCCGGGCAGAAGCGGTCCTGTTCGCGTAAATCACCGCCGCATGAAAGGCATTTCATATCGATACCTCCTGCTCATTCGATAACAGGGCACCGTCTACTTCCTCCTCCACATATTCCAGGATATCGCCCGGCTGGCATTTGAGTGCCCGGCAGGCGGCGTCCAGCGTGGAAAAACGGATGGCTTTGCCCTTGTTGTTTTTCAGTATGGAAAGGTTTGCAAGCGTCAGGTCCATCGCCTGCGCAAGCTCGGTAAGGCCCATTTTACGTTTGGCCATCATCACATCAAGATTAACGCGTATCATATCGGGCCTCCTTAGATCGTCAGCGCATTTTCTTCACGGTACTCCACGGCCTTTTCAAATACGCCGTGCAATACCAGGGAAAACAGCGCACACAGCACTTCCGCCGTCATAATCAAATACAGCATGGGGCGGGCATACAGCAGCACAGCAACGAAGGTCAGCACCGCCATGAAGAGCGCCGCAAAGCCCATATTCCTGAGACGCAGGACATTTTTTCGGATAAACGGATCCTGTTTTACGCTGTGCATCATTCTAGAGAGCGTAAATAGAATAAAAATGCCAAGCAGCGATCCTAATATCCAGCAGATCAGCGTAATGGTATAGGCAAGCGTGGGTTGTGGCGCAGGTATGAACAGTATCATGGGAAGGAGCTTGGGCAGCAGGAGGATGAACAAAGCCCCAAGCGCCATCGTAACATACACCAGCGCGAGCGTAACCGAGTTGAGAAGCACCGCTTTTTTCATTTCTTACAGTCCCCTTTTTGTTCTATAGTAGAGTATATGTTGCTTTGTATCGATTTTCAATACAAAATTATCGAAAAACAATAAAATTATTGTGAACGTCAGGATTGGAACGGACATAAAAAGGCCGCGCATCATAGCGCGGCCCTTAGATCCATCGAAATTTACAATTGTTTGATATAACAGCGGCGGGTCTTGTGCTGCTCCGTTTCAAAATAGCGCCATTGGCTCACCACGTTGGAGTTATTCTCCAGCTCCGGCCCGGTTTCCGCGTATTTGCGGCCGTCCTCGATGGCGAATTTCAACAGCCGGTTCATGATGACGGCGTTGATGCCCGTGCCCTGAAGCTCGGGCTTGACGGCGATTAAAAACATATCCAGCGTATCATTCCTGCCGTTAAGCGCACGCAGGATGTGGTACCAGCCAAATGGGAACAGCTGCCCTCTGCATTTTTGCTGCGCAAGGGAAAGCGAGGGCGCGCCCACGCCAAAGCCCACCACTTCGTCCTTGTCGTTGAGCAGTATGGCGGTGGTGCGGTCATTGACGAGGGGCAGGAATTCACCTACGTACTTTTCCACCTGGCGCGGGGTAAGCGCCACCATGCCGTAGAGCGCAAGGTAGGCCTCGTTGTAGAGCTTAAATACGCCCTCTATATAGGGCTTGATGGAGTTGCGGTTGGTAAGCGGCGCGGCCTTTAATTTCATGCGCCGTTCCACGGCGTTGGCCAGGCGTTCGAGACGTTCGTCGGGTTTATCCGGCAGCTTGACACGGTATTCGATCCAGTCAATATCCTTTTGATAGCCCATGCGCTCCATCTGTTCCATGTAATAGGGGTGGTTGTAATACACAAAGAACTGGCTTAGTTTGTCAAACCCCTTGATGAGCAAGCCTTCCCGGTCCATGTCGGAAAAGCCGAGCGGCCCGTGCACTGCGGTACAGCCCTTTTCCTGCGCCCAGTTCTCCACTGCGGCAAACAACGCGTCCACCACTTCCGCATCGTCGATATAATCCGCATGCGAAAAGCGCATCTGGTTCAGATTGTATTTCTGGTTTGCGTGGGTATTATATATGGCAGCGATGCGGCCGACCAACTTGCCGTCCCGATATGCCAAAAAGCACTTGGAATCGCAGTATTCGTAGGCCGGATTTTTCTCCCTATCAAAGTCATTTACCTGTGAGCTGAACATGTCCGGTACATAGTAGGGATTGTTTTTGTAGAGGTTGTTGGCGAAGGCGATAAACGTCTTGATATCCTTTCTTTCCGTGAATTCGCGGACCGTTACCATTTAGTTTCCCCCCAACTAATAAAAATAAGAAATAAGTCCTCAATAACTCCCGACCATTATAGCAGATTCCTTGGGGGGCGGCAAACAAAACAGCCGGATTATGCGAGATAGCGGGAGAAAACAGAAGCATTTGGAAGAAAAGCACTACATATAGGGTATGAGTGGTCACTCATACCGAAAACGAGAAAAATCGATGCCACATTACACGTATGGCTGTCATTTTTGGGAGTCAAGGAGACCATGATTGCGCTACCGGCAAGAACGCGGATGATGGCGGTGCCTCGCCCTGAACCCAGGAGGCAGAACTTGCACCGCATAAACAACCGAAGCGGGCGTCTCAAGCGTACATGATTGATAGGAGTAAATGAGAGGACAGGGTACGGCAATTCGCACCCTGTCCCGCTTCTAGATGGTATTTAACCAATTCGGTATTAAAAGTGTTATCCGACCGGCATCTCCGGTATCTCCGGTATGTCGCCCATATTCGGCGTGGGCTCAGGCATAACGGGCGCTGATCCGGCCATTGCGCCTGCGTTCTCAAGCGCCGCGAGGATCTCGTTGCACAGCTGCACGAGCGGCGGGGTGTAGGCGTCAAGCTGCGCTTTGGCCTCCATATCCACCGCATCCTCAAGCTGGCTCTTTAAGCTCTTTAGCTGGGCTTTCGTGTCCTCGGAAAGCCATGCGCTGTACTGGGCGAGAATACCGTCCGCCTGTGCGATGGCGCTTTTCGCCGCCCCAAGCTCCATTGCGATCAGGGCACGGTTCGCTTCGATCTGCGCCTTAATGTTTGTTACATTGATTTCGGCGTCGGTGGAGACGTTGATCCCGAACACCTCTTTTATCAGATTGTTGAGCTTGGAGGTGTTGATGCCCCAATAGCTCATCGTATACATATTGAGGAATTCACCGTCCACCGTATGCTTATAAAGCTGGGACTGATCCATCTTCAGCGCCAGCAGCGCAAGAGAGGTAATCTGCTTGAAGCTCAAATTCGTCTGGATGTTCTTCTCCACGGCCTGATAAATGTCGGGTAGGTTCTGAATCTGGCCCGTGCTTTTCAATTGCTGGAATATTGCCATGATGATGCGCTGCTGCCGGTCTACGCGGGCGATATCGGAAGAACCCTTTCTCTGGCGAGAATAGTCCAATACGGCCTGCCCGTCCATGTGCTGCATGCCGGGGTGCAGTTGCCGCCCGTTCATGTTGACCTCAACATCAACATTGTAGTCTACGCCGCCCATGGCGTTGACCACTTCCTTCACGACATTCATGTTAAAGCCTAGATAATAGTGTATGGGAATGCCGCCAAACAGGTAGCTAACTGTACCCATGGCATACTCGTATCCGTTTTTCTGTGCGCCTCCGCCGGTGGGGAAGGCGCTGTTGATTTTTGCAAACTGCGGCAGATCGTTCTTGTTAATGACCTTTCCGTCGCCGTTTGCAATCTTTACATAACTGTCGCGCGGAACTGAGATCATGTGTACGTCGTTCGTGGCAAAGTCGATTGTCACGAGTATCATCGTATCCGTGCGGAATGAGCCCCAGTTCGCCCTCTCTGTGCTTTCGTCAATGCCCAGCACGAGTATATTCACGCGGTTTTTCATAAACTCAAGGTCCGCCTGGCTCAATAGCTGCGCCTGGGGGTCGGGCGTGGGGGAAGGCGTGGGCGAGGTACCCGGGGTCAATGTATTAGCAGGGGAGGCGGCAGGCGTTAAAGTCGGCTGTGGTTCCTCCTGGAACAGCGTTTCAGGATTCATGACATCATAATAGAATTTTACGCCAAGCCCAATGCCGATGGCGAGCACCGCAAGCAAAGAAAAAAGCACGATCTTTCCTGCTTTTGTCATCGTTCTCCGGGGCTTGTGCCGCTTTTGCCCTTTGGGACGCTGGGGTTTTGCGGCTGGTTGCCTCTTGGGGGCGGCTTTGTTTGCAGAGGGATCGGCTTCGGGGATAGATGCCGCGGGCCCGTTCTGCGGAGCGTCCTGACGCGCTTGTGTCTTGCCGCCTACATGCCTGATTTTACGCGAATTCTCGTCGTTTATCATATCGGCTCCTTGGTATGGTAAAAGCCGCAAAGTATACTGCGCGGCCTCTTCGAATTTTTCCCAACGACTTATTATAGCGCAGGCCAATGGACTTAGGGCAGATCCCGTATATGAATAATCTATAAATATTTAAGCCCTGATAAAATCCCGCATACTTTTTATCGTACGGGCTTAAGCATTCCCTTTTCTTTCTTTACCGTTCTCCTGTGAGCAGGAGGCCGGGATTATAGAAGAGCGGGTTGCCCAGATATAAAAGGTTGATGCTTTTATTGATGCGTTCGCCATCTTCGAGCATCCAGACTTTATCCACGCCCGGTATGCTTGCAAGCGTATTGGCCATGGAAAAGACCGCCATCTGTGCGCGCGTATTCTGGGGCAAACGCGATACGCCGCTTTCCACAAAGGTGGAAAGCTTCTCATAGAAACCTTCCCTGAAATTGATCACGGCCATATTCCCCTGTATGGAAACATTCAACACGTCCGCTTCTTCCAATACGGAAAGCGGCAGGCCGGGGTCAGCAGGGCCGGTAAAGAGCGTAGTCAGCCGTACACGCGGATCGTACGCGGCGCTTTGCGGCAAACACCGCAGCACCGGATAGAGGCCGAGGCCGTCCTGATCCGGGAACAGCAGTGTAACGGTATGCCCCAGCATGCCGGAAAAGTCGGTGCGGGAGAATATTGTGCTGTCATCGCCGTTATGTAGTATGCTGTCCACCGTAATGGGCGCGTCATCTAAATAGATTCGCACGCCTTCGGTCTGGGGCCAGAAGCCCGTAACCGTGTATATAATCGAAGCGTATACAATGGGAGTGGCGATCTCTTCCGCAGGGCGGGTGAAGTAAAGATCTACCACCTGCCCCTTAACTGAAGCCGCTAGCGGTATATCGGTTGCGGAGGAGGGGGAAGCGGGTTCCGATTCGGGCATGACACATTTTACAAGCCGCATGTCGCTGGGCAGGACAGGCTCACGGCCAACGCTGCCCAGCGAGCCTTTTGCAAGCTCTCCCAAAAGCGCCGTGATGACGATATTGGCATGCTCCTGTTCCTTGTAGGAAAGCTCCCGTACATCACATAGCAGCAGACTCCCTGAGATATCTGTAAAATAGAGCTGCGCGTTGCGGGTTTTTAATGCATTGGCCTCACCGGCCTGTCCGATGCCGGTATTGGTGTTTTCCCGCTCGATAGTACTAAGGTAGGAATCGAGAGGAGTATCGATGGGGGAGAGCACGCCGAGCGGATTGCCCCCATACCCGGGTTGCATGCCGTTGAGGTAGATGTCCGTATATTGAATACCTTCGCTCGCATACACCGTGGCCGCCGCCGCTGCGCGTAAAACCAGAAGGCCCTCGCCCGCCGCGGGATTGCCGGTAAAATAGATATTGCATACGTCACCGGAAAGCTCTACGCCCGAAAGCGTCCAGCCTTCGGGTACCGCGGGGTCAAGCACATCGCTTTTGGGCCCTTCGCACAGCGCTTCTATCGCGGAGCGTGCGCGGCTGACGTTCTCGGCCCTTGCAAGCTGGCGCTTCTCGCTGCTTAGCGTACGGCCGTCCTGCGTAGGGAAGAAAAGTTCGAACTCTATCGTTGTATTGTCTCCTGCCTCCATGGATGGCGGTGTTGCGCTGCTCTCGGGCAGGGGAGCAGGGTATTCCCTGGCAGCGGAACAGCCGATAAATGTCGCGGTAATAAGCAGCCCAAGCACAAGGCAGAGGCTTCTTATTCTATGCCGAAGCCCGCCTTGCCGGTTGCTGTGATGCGCCATGCGGCTGTTGTGTTTCATAAGTACCTCTACCTTGATTGTTCCAGCGCTTCTATCAGGGAATAGAAGCCTATTTTGTATAGTTCCCCTTCAGGCAATAGCGCCAATACTGCATTTTTTGCCGTGCGCGTCCTGCCGTCCTCCCGGGACGTCCACACGATGTCCGCCGTCGCTTCCCCATTTAGGGTGTTGCCACCGGTATCGGTGCTGTTTACGGTGAAACTGTCGATCGTACCCAGGGATAACAATTCCGTCTCAAACGCCGCAAAATCTGGTTTCTGCAGGCCGCCCGTCTCGCTTTCCGCGAAGAACATGTAGCTTTGCGCATAATTCGCCTCGGTCAGCCGCTGCATGGCAAGGTTGACCATCAGCTTGGGGTTAATCACCACGTCATCTTCAACACCCATTGGGTCCAGCCATTGCGAGGAGGTATATTCCGAGGTAAACCCCAGCAGGAAAGGTGAAACGCGCACACCCTTGCCCGTTCCGTCCATGTCCACTAAAATCTGGACGCGGCTGGCTTCTCCCAATGCGCATAGGGAGTTGACGATTGCGTATACGCCCAGGCGCTTTGATAATTCAATCTCTTCCCGGGTGGCCGCTTCCTCCTCATATTCCAGCAGTTCTTTGGAAAGCACTACATAGAGGATTCCGCCATCCGGATAAATATCCACAAGGCGAGTGCCTTTGGGCAAAACCCGTTCCAGATCTCCAAATAACGCGGTGGGGCCGTTTAACAGCTGCCGCACAACCGCGCCGCCAACATACTCGTTGGCACGTACAGCCACGGTACGGCGTACAGGTACCAAGGCGGGCTCGTCCGTCAAACGGAAATAGAGCGTAATGTCCACATCCCGCCCGATGCCTGCTGCGGGGTCGATACCGGGCAGCGCTTCTTTTATGGCATCCTCCTGAATGGTATTCTGAATGCCGCAGCCGGTTACAACGAACAGCAGCGTTAGGAGCAAAGCGACAAAACGTAAATTCGAATTCACTGCGCCTCGCCTCCTTTCTGCTGCGGGGAGTGCAGCGGCAGGCGTACGGTGAATGTGGACCCGCGTCCAAGGACACTATCCACTTGAATGTACCCTCCGTGCATGGATACGATGCGCTCCACAATGGATAGCCCAAGGCCGGTACCGCCCGTGTCGCGGCTTCTTGCTTTGTCCACCCGGTAGAACCGCTCAAATACCCTGGGAATAGACTCCTTGGGAATGCCGATGCCGGTATCGTGCACAATCAGCACAGCGTATGGGCCATCCGGTTTTAATGTGACGGAAACACTGCCTTTATCCGTGTATTTAAGGGCGTTGTCCACAAGGTTTGTGATCACCTGCTCGATGCGGGTCTCATCGCATTCAATCTTCACGGGAACCAGTTTGCGCTCCAACCGGATGCCCTTGTTTTTCGCAAGCGGCATCAGGCGGTGCAGGACCCGGGAAACCAGTTCCTCTATGTCTACCGTGGTCAGGCAGAGAATACCGCCGGAGTTTTCCTCGTTAACCAGGCGTAGAAGATCATTGACGATATGCGTCAGGCGGTCCACCTCATGATTGATGTCCGAAAAGAATTCTCGCGACACCCGGGGATCCGGGTTTTCCTCATAAAGCATGGACTCTGCAAGCAGCTTCATGGTGGAAAGCGGCGTCTTTAATTCGTGGGACGCATTGGAAACGAATTCGTTTCTGAGCCTGTCGTGACTTTCGAGCTTATCGCTCATGATGTTAAAAGCATCGGAAAGCTCGGCCAGCTCGTCCTT
>JAEZIE010000226.1 GCA_023416175.1 Bacillota bacterium | reverse complement strand
CGATATTGCAGTGGACGGCATGGACTGGTATGCGATCATCAACATCAATACCAATAAGGATGCCGGAGGCGCTTTGGCCACATGGCAGTATCTTCCCGTGCAGTTTTCGCTGTATACCGAAGACAAGGTGGATGCTGAAGCGTTCACCAACCTTGCAACGGACCTTGCGTACCGTGCGTTCAAGGACAACACTTCACTGCCCAGCCCCTCTCCCGTAGGCTGACATTAACAAAAAACGCTCCGCTCTTTTTTGAGAGCGGAGCGTTTTTTATAGCACTTCCTATTTACCGATCCAGAAAAGGTTCCTGCGGCTGATCGCCACGCGGCGAAAGGCGTGAGCGGTTGATGCCTTCCGCAATGATATGCGACTGGAGATCCGGATGCACCGGCACAAAGCCCCAGTACAAAAGGGCGATTATGCCGAAAAAGAACCCCCACGCGAAGCTCGTCTGGTACCCCTTCTTTTTTGCAAGGGATTGTACCACAAAGCCCATCGCCACCGCCGCACCGACGGCAAGCAGCAAAACCAAAAAACCGCCAAAGACGTTCCGATATGCGAAATTCATCATTGTCCTTACCTACCTTTCTTATTCTCAAATTTATAAGACCTTCATTCGCGCTGTCTCTTTATACAAAGTTCAGAGTGGATTTGTCCACCAGCGTCAATACACCGTCTTTTAGCTCAAATATCTGGTCCGCATTGCGAATCGTCGTAAGCCTGTGCGCGATTGCGATGATGGTACATGAACCGGCCAGCTCATTGATCGCGCTCTGGATTTCGCGCTCAGTCTCAACATCCACCGAAGCCGTCGCCTCATCCAGTATGATGATGGGGGCGCGCCTCAGCACCGCGCGTGCGATTGCCACGCGCTGCTTCTGGCCGCCGGATAGGCGCGCGCCGCGCTCTCCTACGCGGGTCTCATAACCATCGGACATGGCCATGATATCCTCATGGATATGCGCCGCCTTCGCAGCCGCAATAATATCTTCCATCGTGGCGTCTTCTACCGCGTAGCCGATGTTTTCTGCAATGGTGCCGTAGAACAGGAACGTATCCTGCATGACTGGTGCAATGTTCCTGCGCAGGCTGTCGATCGTGACATGCTTGATGTCCTTGCCATCAATCAGCACCCGCCCGGATATGGGATCATAAAAGCGGGAGAGAAGCTGCGTCAATGTCGTCTTTCCAACACCAGTGGGACCAATCAGTGCGATCATCTGCCCGGGCTCACAGCTAAAGCTGACGTCGCGCAGCACCTCCTGGTCCTTTTCATAGCCGAACTGCACATTTTCAAACTGGATTTTCCCCTGTACTGTGCCGATGTCCTCTGCATCCGGTTCGTTCACGATATCAGAAGGCGCGTCCATGACCGCCATGACGCGTTCCGCCCCAGCATAGGCCTGCTGCGTATCCTCCAAAAGCTTGGCAAAGCCTGTAATGGGTGCGTAAAACAGTGCAAGATAGAGCAAAAACGCTACGATATCCGCAACGTCCATTTCCCCTCTGATCGCAAGCGCTCCGCCCACGCCGGCCACAATCAATGTGCCGATTGCGGAAAAGAACTCCACAGAAGGATGGAATATGGCGCTCTTTTGCAGCGCAACGAGAATTGCGTTGGTATAGCCGTGCGCTTGCTCGCCAATGCTCTCTTCCTCATACCGTTCCTGTCCAAACGCCTGTATTTCATGAATTCCGGAAAAATTATCCTGCAGCTTGGAGTTCAGTGCGCCCAGCTTCCCTTGGGCTACGCGGAAATGCGGACGGATTTTTGTAATGAACAAATAGCCCGCATATGCGATAAGCGGCAGCGGGATACAAGTCAATAACGCCAGCTTCACGTTGATGGACAGAAGCATAATGAGCACGCCCGCAAGTGTAATGAAGTTGGTCATCATTTCAGGTATGATATGCGCGTATAAAAGCTCGAACGTCGCCGTATCGTTGACGACGCGGCTCATCAAATCCCCCGTCTGGCGCTCATGAAAAAAGCGCATGGAAAAGCTTTGAATCTTCTGGTACAGCTTTACCCGGATGCTTTCCACCAGATTCCACGCGGCAACATGCGCGTAGTAATTGCTTGCATAGCGGAACAGCACGCGCAGCAAATAAATACCCGCAAGTGCAGCCGTAAGATACAGAATTTTTTCCAGCGATTCTTGCTCCAGGCCCGACGTCAGAGTTTTTGTAATTTCGGACAACACCTTGGGAGCGGCAAGGTTCAACACTGTCATCAACAGTGTGGATAGGATGGCGATCACATACAGCCCCTTAAACCGTTTTGCCTCCCCCATCATCCTCAACAATAACTTCATGATACCTCCGAATGTGTGCTGCATACGGTCATATTCGTATGCGTACATTAGGTAACAGTATAACCCTTTGTTATCAAGGTTTCAATGCGTCACCTTTTTAGGACGTACGCTTCCCCGAAGGCATCTGTTCAAAGAATTTCCGCATTTGATTCCTCCCCGTGTTTATAAAAGCAAAATTTGATGTATATTCAAAGTAATATCTCCCCGAAATGCCGGAAAGCAAGAAACGGAATTATATCATTCAGAACTATTGTTTTTGCCGGTATATACCTATTAAATGAGACGGAAAAGAGGAGGCAAACGCATGGAACAGAAATTTGCACAGGAAGAAGTCTACGAGTATGCGCCTGAGGATATCCAGCAAAACAAAACGATGGCCATATTAGCCTACTTCATCTTTTTCCTGCCGCTGCTTGCGGCAAAGAACAGCCGCTTTGCACGGTACCACGCAAACCAGGGGTTGATACTGCTGCTTGGTTATGTTGCTCTATACATTGTACAGGCAATACTTACCACTATACTGATCGCCGGGATGACATATGGTAGCCTTGGCGCTTTGGGCATTGTTTCCCTGCTGTTTACGCTTTTGTATCTCGGCTTGCTGGTACTATTGATTTTGGGTATTATCAACGCCGCGCAGGGCAAGGCAGCACCTTTGCCCATCATTGGCGGGCTGAAAATTATCAAATAGGGAAATCTGAACTACCTCCAAAAATGCCGTATCCCCCGCATATGCGGGGGATACTTTCTTATTTCATGCCCAGTATGAATTTTGTTACCTGAAACCGTCGGAATGCTTCGTACCCTATCAGAGACAGCAAAAGTGAAATTACAGCGATCAGCAAAAACTTCACCCACGCAGGCAACGGCCAGGCCACCACATAAAAAGCGACCGCCATCATGACCGATTGGTGCAGGATATACACCGGAAACGACGCTCCGTTACAATAGTTCAGGGCCTTTCCGGGCTTATTGCAGTACGCCTGCGCCAACCCAATGAGCGCAAGAATCATAAGCCAGGCTGCAAGCTCACGAAGCAGCGCAATAATGCCCGCTTGCCAGGTATACCCGGAAGCAAAGTTGAATAGCAACCCTACAACCACAAAACAGGCCCCAGCGAATAAGGCACCGAGGAATAGTAGGATGTTGTATTTCTTTAGCGTATCCAAAAGATTTCTGTGTGCAAGCCAATACCCCAGCAAAAACAGCGCAGCAAAGTAGAACGGGTTTTTCCCGCCGATCCCGGGCAGGGCGCTCACAACGGTCAGTGGCACAAAGGCAAGAGGAAGCATAGCGGGCTTCCCAAAGATAAGCGGCCTATGCCCGTCGTGCTGCCGTATGCGCTTTAATATAGGCAGAAGCCCCGCGCTTATGACATATAGAAACAGCAAAAACCACAGATGAGCGGGCGTAAAGCTGCCGGTATAGCCTGTAAGGTCCGAAAAATCCGTAAAATAGGCCAGCAGGAAGGGAACATAACCTCCTGTATACCCATACTGCTGTACGCTGGCCAGATAACCCTGAATGGGCACAATCAAAAGGATGCCAAGCAAAAACGGTATGGCCAGGCGCAAAAAGCGCTCTTTCATAAACTGGCCCGGCGTGCGTTTTTGGAGCGCATAGTAAGACGATATGCCCGCAATGACGAACATCAGCGGCATAAACCAGTAAGCCGACAGGAGCACAAACCATGAGGAAAACGAATTGACCGTATCCTTGATGTAATTCGGTTCCCATGCGTCAAATACCCGTGCCGTATGAAAGGGAAACAGCAACAGGATACAGCCGATCCGCAGCCAATCAATCCCGTGATTGCGCTGCAACTGAGTCCCGGTCCTGGGTTCAGACTGTACTTCCATAAGTTTTTTCGCTCCAATCCGTACACGTGATGGCGTAGCGGAGCTCGTCCTGCCACTCCCCATCTTTATAGCGCACTGCTTTCAATAAGGCCTCGCGGTGCATTCCGCACTTCTTCATCACGGCTTCGGATGCAAGGTTGTTCGCGTTGCAGCAGGCGGTAACCTTCTTTAGTCCCAATTCCGTAAACCCCATGCGGATCAGCAGCTGTGCAACATTGGTGCCATACCCTTTCCCCCAGTACGGAGGCAGCAGCATATAGCCGATTTCCGCGTTACCCGCGTCGGTTCTGATTAGCTTGATATTGCCCATGCCGATTGACTGACCATCCGGCAACGATACGACATATTCGTAGATCCGCCTGTCCGACCTTTTGCTGTCTTCGAGCATCTGCAAGAAATAGGGCAAATACGCCTCCAGGCTCTTCGTTGCGTCAAGGAGCGTGTAGCGCGTCACCTCAGGGCTTGCATACATGGCGTAATACAAAGGAAGGTCATTTTGCTGCACGTCCCGAAGAAGCACAGTATTCGAGCGTTCTTCCATACCTACCACCCCTGCCGCAAGAAATTCTAATAGAAAATAGATTGATCACAGTATATCACAAAGCGGAAATGTATGGATATTCCATTGCGCCTTACCCTTTGAGCGCTTTTTGCATGAATTCCTCCGTGGATACGCCACTCGGCCGGTTGTACCTTCCCAGATGATACAGGCTCGCAGGGTTGCGCTCAATGTAATTCATGCGTTCCCGGCAGGTCAGCGTCATGGTAAAGCCCACTTTTCGCATTACTGCCTCGGTATTGTCATCCCAGTGGCCATACGGATATGCAAATGTGCCAATCAAAAACCCGCAGTGTTCCTCTATCGCGTTCCGGAACATGTTAATATCCGCTATGAGTACGGCTTCGTGCGCTTCCCTGGTT
>JAEZIE010000206.1 GCA_023416175.1 Bacillota bacterium | reverse complement strand
GTGCGCAGAGCAGATATCAAAATAGTAGGCGGGGACATATCCCTTTTCCGAATCCGCCGGGGCTGTCTTATTTAGGCGCAGTATTATTTCGTCATTCCGCAGGAATTTGGTATCAAAAAACATACTTACTCCCCTTGCAATGCTATTGCAAAAAGCTCCGTTCCTCTTTAGCCGGGATACGGAGCCTTTTATGTTTCATGTGTTATTCGATCACGTTTGCGCCCATATACGGCACAAGCACCTTGGGGATCTTCACGGAGCCGTCCGGCTGCTGGTAGTTTTCCAATATGGCGGCCACGGTGCGCCCTACTGCCACGCCGGAGCCGTTGAGCGTATGTATAAGTTCGGGCTTGCTTTTTTGGTCCCTGCGGAACCGGATGTTGGCGCGGCGGGCCTGGAAATCCTCAAAATTGGAGCAGGAACTGATCTCCACATACCGTCCGTAGCTCGGCATCCACACCTCGATATCGTAGGTCTTGGCGGAAGAAAACCCCAGGTCGCCGGTAGAAAGCGCCACCACGCGATAGGGAATGCCGAGCCTTTGCAGCACAAGCTCCGCGTCCAGCGTCAGCTTCTCCAGCTCCTCGTAAGAGTCCTCCGGCTTTGTGAACTTCACAAGCTCCACTTTGTTGAACTGATGCTGGCGGATCAAGCCCCGCGTATCCCGGCCGGCGCTGCCCGCTTCTGCTCGGAAGCATGCGCTGTACGCGCAGTACTTGATGGGAAGCTCTGCGGCGTCGAGTATGGTATCCCGTAGCATGTTGGTCACGGGCACCTCCGCAGTGGGGATTAAGAAATATTCCGTGCCCGCCACCTTAAATGCATCTTCCTCAAACTTGGGGAGTTGGCCCGTGCCCGTCATGCTCGCACGGTTGACCATAAAAGGTGGGAACACCTCGGTATACCCATTTTCGCAGGTGTGCGTATCCAGGTAAAAGTTAATGACCGCGCGCTCCAAACGCGCGCCCAGCCCTTTATAAAACGTAAAGCGTGCGCCGGTTACCTTCCCCGCTGTAGCGGGGTCCAATATTTTTAGCTGCTCGCCCAGCTCCCAATGCGGCTTGGGCTCAAACGAGAATTTCGGAGGCTCGCCGTATTTGCGCACTTCTACATTCTTTTTGTCGTCAGCACCCACCGGTACGCTTTCGTGCGGGACGTTGGGGATGGAATAGAGAAACGTCTCTATCTTTGCATCAAGCTCGGCAATCTCGGCGTCCAGCTCCTTGATTTTGGCTGCGGCTTCCTTCATTTCCTCCATCAGCGCATCCGTGCTTTCCCCTGCGCGCTTTAATTGCGGAATCTGGGCGCTCACGGCGTTGCGGCGGGCTTTTAAGGCCTCTGCCTCCACCATCAGCTTCCTTCTTGCGGCGTCTGTCTCCAAAAAGGCGGACACGTCCGCGCCCTTATTTCGCCGGTTTTTCATGGCGGCCAAAAGCGCTTCGGGGTTTTCACGGATCCGTTTGATATCCAGCATGGAAGAGGGTCCTCCTTGCAGTATTGGATGATTCAAGGTTGCTAGGACTTTCGGATTACAGGCAAATCTTATTTCAGAGGCTTTACCCCTGAAGAAGAATGTCAATATACCTACTTAAGGGTTTCAAGGTATCGTCGCTTTCAGCGCCGACGATTATTTTTTTGCTTTGGGGAAACGCAGTTTCCCCAAACCCCTTCCTTCCTGAGAGCATGCGTCCTTAGGGGGCGCGGGGGGGCGGAGCCCTCCCGCTATAAAATCAAAAAATCTATCGTCGCCGCCTTAGGTGGCGATACCTTTGCTTTTACATCCGCTCCGGAGCCGCGAGGCCCACCAGGAACAAGCCGGTGGAAACCACGCTTCTGGCGGCGGCGGTCAAGGCAAGCCGCGCTTTTTCCACGCGTTCTTCTTCGCCGATGATGCGCTGCTCATAATAGAACTTGTTGTACGCCTGGCACACGGCGACGACGGCGCGGGAAACGAGGTACGGCTCGTTCTTCTGCGCGGCTTCGCGGACGGCACGGGGGAAGTTCCCCATGGCGCGGATGACGCGCATGGCGTCTTCATCGGATAGCAGGCTGTAATCGAGCTCTTCGGGAATATCGGAAACATTCGCTTTGCGCAGTACGGCACAGCAGCGCGCATGGGTGTATTGCACATAGGGGCCAGTCTCGCCTTCAAAGTTGAGGGCCTTGTCCCAACTGAACACCACGTCCTTGATGCGGCTGTTGTAGAGCGCGTTCCATACCACGGCGCCCACGCCGACCTGGCGGGCTACGGCAGGCTTGTCCTGTAAATCGGGAGTCTTTTCGGTGATAATCTCCAGCGTCTTTTCAATGGCGGCGTTCAATACGTCCTCTAAAAAGAGTACCTTGCCACGGCGCGTGGAAAGCGTCCCGTCCACAAGGCTGACCATGCCAAAAGAAACGTGCACAAGATCCTTGGCCCAGGGGTAGCCCATGAGTTCCACCACCTTGAACCATTGGCGGAAATGCAAATCCTGCTGATAGGCCACTACGTACAGGCACTTGGCAAAGTCGTAGGTATCCTTGCGGTAGAGCGCCGCGGCGATGTCGCGCGTGGCGTAGAGCGTCGCGCCGTCGGAGCGCAACACGATGCAGGGCGGCATGCTGTATTCGGAAAGGTCTACAAGGTACGCGCCCTGATCGAGCTTCAGGAGGCTTCGTTCCTCCAGTTCCTCGATGACCCGGCTCATTTTATCGTTGTAGAAGCTTTCGCCCGCATAGCTGTCAAACGCAATGCCCAGCAGGTCGTATACGCGCCCTACTTCTTTGAGCGTGAGGGCCTTGAACCACTCAAAGAGGGAAAGCGCTTCCTCATCGCTATCCTCAATGCGCTTGAACCAGGCGCGCGCTTCGTCGTTGAGGCGGTCGTCCTTTTCGGCTTCGTCATGGAATTTTACGTACAGGTCCAGGAGCGCCCGGATGGATTCCTGCTCCACCTGTGCGCGGTTGCCCCAACGCTTGTAGGCGACGATCAGTTTACCAAACTGTGTACCCCAATCGCCCAGGTGGTTGATACCCACGCAGTTGTAACCAAGATGCTGGTAAATACGGTAAAGCGAATGGCCGATGACGGTGGAACTCAAGTGGCCGATATGGAACGGCTTTGCAATGTTGATGGAGGAATAATCGATGCAGATGTTGCGCTCCGCACCCTCCGTGCTGCCGCCGTAATTCTCATGCTGCTCGCGTACGGCTTCGAGAACAGCCTGCGCGTAGGCTTCGGGCTTAACAAAGAAATTGATATATCCGCCCACGGCCTCCGTCCGCGCCACAAAGGAGGGAAGCGTAAGCTTCTCACATAATTCGCAAGCGATGGCCGGCGGGGCTTTGCGTAATGTCTTGGAAAGTTTGAAACAGGGAAATGCAAAGTCCCCCATGCTACTTTCAGGGGGGATTTCAATCATGCTCTCCAGTTGTTCTGCGTCCATGCCGCTGCAGGCGGCAAGCGCCTCCGAGAGCTTTTGGGGAAAATCCATTTTGGATGCTACCTCACACTCTAAAAATCGTATCCTATAGTATAGCAGATGATGGACGAAAGCGCAAAAAATACGAGGAAAATACTGAATATGAACACAAATTTACAAAATACGGCAATATTCGGTTTGCGCT
>JAEZIE010000190.1 GCA_023416175.1 Bacillota bacterium | reverse complement strand
ATATTACGTGAACTTCGTGCAGCCTAGCCATAATGGCTTCGACAGCCTCATCCGGTGTCAGCCCTTTGAGCACCGTACCCTGGGATTTCGCTTCCTTTGTATAGGAACGCACCACATTGGTCGGGGAACCCTTGAGGCCAATCGTAGCTGGATCAAGCAAATCAGCAAGCGCCTCATAGTCCATAATCTTGATTGGCTTCTCCGCCGCGTCCATAATTCCACCAACCGTCATATACCTAGGTTTGGCGAGGTCCTGAATTGCTGTCAGCAGGCAGGGCAGTTTGACCCGGATTTTGTGGTAACGGTCCTCATACTGGCGCAAAACGACCAAGCTTTCTCCCTCTGGAGTAATCTTTTCGACATAGCTGACCTGCGGGATGTTAAGATGTTCGGCAATCTGCGGCCCGACCTGTGCGGTATCACCGTCGATGGCCTGCCGGCCGGTGATAATCAGGTCATATCCAAGTTTCTTAAGAGCCGCAGAGATAATGGTGGAGGTAGCTAAAGTATCCGAACCACCAAATTGACGCCCACTGATCAACACTGCCTCATCACAACCCATACTCAGTGCCTCGCGAAGCGCCATCTCCGCCTGCGGCGGCCCCATGCACACAACAGTAACGGTGCTGCCTTCCACCTGGTCACGCAGTTCCAGAGCAGCTTCAATACCACTTTTGTCATCGGGATTGATGATTACAGGAATACCCGTCCGGATGAGTGTATTGGTCTGCGGATCGATTTTGACCTCGGTAGTATCTGGCACCTGCTTTACGCATACAATGATCTTCATCGCCCATACTCCTTATTTCGCCTTGAGGGAACCATAGATGACCATTTTCATGACCTCGCTTGTACCCTCATAAATTTCCGTGATCTTTGCATCGCGCATCATGCGCTCCACCGGGTATTCCCTGGAATAACCATAGCCTCCCAACATTTGAACACAGCCACGTGTAACGTCATTTGCTACCTCGGATGCAAACAGCTTGCACATTGCAGCAGCAGAGGCATAGTCCTCCTTATCATCCTTCATCGTAGCCGCCCGCCAGACAAGCATGCGAGCCGCATCTACCTTGGTTTGCATCTCAGAAAGCTTGAAACGTGTGTTTTGAAACGCATTGATAGGCCGGCCGAACTGTTTACGTTCCTTTACATATTGTATTGCTTCATTAAGAGCGCCCTGGGCGATTCCCACCGCCTGGGCCCCAATACCGATCCTGCCGCCATCCAATGCATGCATCGCAATCTCATACCCTTTGCCTTCTGCGCGCAGACGGTTTTTAACCGGTACCCGAACGTTTCTAAATGACACCTCACAGTTTGAAGCGGCGCGAATACCCATGCGGGGGATATTGGCGCTTACAGAAAGTCCAGGTGACTTTGCATCCACAATGAATGCTGAGAAGCCTTCGTTTCCCATCGCCTTATCCGTAACGGCAAATACGACAAAAGTGTCAGCAAAACCAGAGTTGGTGGTGAAAACCTTGGAGCCATTCAAAATATAATCATCGCCATCAAGAACGGCACTCGTTTGAAGCCCGCCTGCATCGCTACCGGCGTTGGGCTCTGTAAGGGAAAAACATCCTATTTTTCGCCCATCGATCAGCGGGCGCAGGTATTCCTCCTTTTGCTCCTCTGTGCCAAATTCATAAATACAAGTGCAGCAAAGCGAAGTATGTACCGAGATTGTGATACCGGTGCTCGCATCTGCTTTGCTGACTTCTTCCATGCACAGTACATAGGTCATTGTATCTGCACCGGCACCGCCATACTTCTTGGGGAATGGGATCCCGAAAAATCCCTGTTTTTGCATTTTTGCCACCAGGTCCATGGAGAATTTTTCCGTTTCGTCCATGTCCCTGGCGATTGGCTTGATTTCCGTCTCGGCAAAACGTCTGAACATATCCTGTGCTAAAAGTTGAGAATTGTTCAATTTAAAGTCCATGGGCCATACCTCTTCCTTTACAAGCGTTTATGTTTATCATAGACCTCTGGCTGCTGGGTGCCTGATGAATCATCTTTGAGCGGTTGTACCCAGTATATCCCCATTTTATTTTGTATGCAAGATATTTTTATGCAAAATATTTGCACGCGTATTACTTGACTTCTTATTTTTCTCCACCTACAATGATATGTGTAAGCGATTTTCCCCAAAGCGTATGGAAGGTGACTTATGGAATTGAAAGAATGTATCAACTACTTGCTGACCAATGCTCAAAACACGGTGCACCTACACTTCAAAGCGCAGCTGCAGCCCTTTGACATAACCCCCGCGCAATATATGGTGCTGTATTTTCTTGGCAATCAAGACAGCCTTTCCCCTTCAAAACTGGCGGAGCTCTGTAGGCTCGATACCTCCACCATGACGGGGATACTCACCCGCATGGAGAAAAAGGGACTTATTGAGCGGCAGAACTGCACCAGTGACAGGCGTTCCGTTGACATATGCATCACGCAGGAGGGTATCCGGCTTATGCCAAGCATATTGCCCGTCATTGACCGCTGCAACGAAGAGGCGCTTTCATGCCTTTCCCAAAAAGAGCAGCGCGCGCTCAAGGAATATCTTCTCCGCATCCTAGCCGCCCAGGAGTAACCCAATTCGTCTTTTGTAAAGTAGCACACAGCAGACCATTTCGCACCGCCTTCATAAAGCCGGAATCGGCCCAAGAATAACAGATCGGGGGGTATGACATGGAAAAAAAGTATGTAGCCAGTGCGTTTCGCCTGGAGGTCGACGCAAGGGTAGAGCTGGCCGAAACGCCCATATGGGATGAACGCATCGGCCGATGGTACTGGACGAACCTTTTCAACGGGGATGTGCACCGCTTTGACCCGGCAAACGGCACAGACGAGGTATTCCCCACCGGCAAACTAATCGGCTCCGCTATTCCTACCACGGATGTAACGAAGCTCCTGGTATCCCTTGAAGACGGGCTTCATCTGCTGGATCTGGCAACCGGTACCCTGCGCTTTATTGCAGATCCCGAAAACGGCAACCCGAACAATCGCTATAACGACACCCGGGTAGACGCACGCGGCCGCGTTTTTATGAGCTCGGTTTCAAAGCTGTATGGCACGCCGGATTATTCACCCGACATGACGGGTGGCTTTTATATGGTGGAGCCGGACGGCCACGTACACACCATCGAAAAAAGAATCAACCAGTTCAATGCCATGGTGTGGAA
>JAEZIE010000180.1 GCA_023416175.1 Bacillota bacterium | reverse complement strand
GTAACCTGCGCGGCGGCGAGCGCGCCTGTTGCAATGTTATAGCCATCAGTAGCTTTGCCTGCATCTCCCGCATTCAATTCTAGCTTCATATACTGCTCGTTCCCTGCAAATACAAGGCCATTGAGCCCGGCGGTCAATACAAGGCTATTTAAAACGGATGTTAGGATGTCCTGTGCCGTCGTTTCAGAGGTTTCCTCCTTTAAATTGTGCATCAGGTCCCTTCCTCCGGGCGAAAGCCGTGCAAAGCTGCCCAGTATCTTCGCGCTTTCCACATAGCTTTCCTTCGGGTTCTCCCCCAGCATGGCAACCGTATAGACAGGGATGCGGACCAGGGAGATTTTTTTCTCCACCTCTTCGCGCGTGATGCCTTTTACAGCATAATCTTCGCCGTCCGAAAGCACGACAAGGCACTTCTTCTGGTTGCTTTTAGTGTCCGTAGTGAGGAGGTCCAGCCCTTTCGTGATACCCAAGTACAGGTTGGTGGTCTTAGTACCGCTTTCAATGCTTTCAATCTGTTTGAAGAGCGCCGTCTTATCCGCCGTGAGCGGCTGTATTTCCACCTCGTCGCCCACAAGCAGCACGCCCGCGTTGTCCTTATCGCCCAAGCCATTGATGATAGAGAGCAGCGTCATTTTGATGGCATCGAGCTTTTTAGTCCCGATAGAGCCGGAGATATCAATCAGAAACAGATATGTCGCACCTTCGCCGGTTTGCTCAAATGTCTCTATATTGGTGATTGGCAGCGCCTGGTTTCCAACCTGCAGGGTAATCTCGGAGGCGGAGGGAACTGCATCCAAATTCGTATTGCAATATAAGCGCAGCATATTTTGCCCCGCAAAATACCCTTCTGCGTTGACCGATAGCGGTTCCACCGCAAGGGTAGGAAACGCCATGGCAAACAGCAAAAAGATACAGCTGCACCAGCAAACCAACTTTTTCATATGAATTGCCCCCAATCTATGCATACGATTTATATGTACGTGCGATTTTTAGCCTGAGGAAAAAACACACATGCGCGGATTATACCGTGCTCCGCTTCGCTCCTATGGTACAATAAGGAACACGGCGGCAGCGGAAAAGTTATCATTCCGGCCGTTGACGCGTTTACTAAGCCTTGCAACCATAAACGAGAGCCAGTCCTCCGGCGTTTTTGATTTACACAGGTCCGCCTGCATTTCCGTTTCCAGAACATATTCCCACAGGCCATCCGTACACAGCAGGAATGCATGGAAGCCACGGCGCAGCTCGACGCCCGCAATTTCCGGCTTTATATTTTCCTCATTGCCCAGTGCGCGCAGCACCTTGTTCCGGTCTTCATGGAACCGGATGCCCGCATATGCAATCTCTCCCGAACGGTATGCAAGAAAGGATACGCTGTGGTCCGCCGTCTGGAACGCCAGATTGCCATCCGTAAAATGATACAGGCGCGAATCCCCGGCATGCCCCCACGCCGCAATTGTATCTGAAAGCAAAAGCGTCACGCAGGTGCTTCTCATCTTGCTAAAGCCCGTTTGCTCCCGGAGTATGCGCGTGTTTGCTTCTTCGAACATAGCCCGCAATTTTTCAGCATTCACGATGGGCTCGTTTGCAAACAGCTCAGTCATCGTATCCGCCGCGATAGCGGAAGCGATATCCCCACCCCCATGGCCGCCCAAACCGTCGGCCACGACCACAACTGAGGCGTTTGGGCGCTGGAGCACCCGAACGCTGTCCTCGTTATAGCTTCTTCCACCGCGGCTCGAGCATTGTGCGATCCGAACGTCCATTGTTTTCTCCTTATTGAATGGTAACGGCAAACGTATTGTCCTCTCCAATGGTAAAAGTATCGCCGTTATGCAATATGGCAGGTTGGCCGGGAATAAGCTTTCGCCCATTCACAGACGTTCCGTAGGAGGAATTCCTGTCCGTAAGCTGCACGGTATTGGATGTCCTGTCCAGGCGCACTTCGCAGTGTACGCCGCTTACGCCAGGCGCATCATTGGGAAATACGATTCCACAGGCGCTGGGGTTTCTGCCCATCACAACCGCGTCCCTTACCGGGAACTCAACGCCGTAATAATGGCCTCTTATACCCTGAAGGCTGATCTTTCCAATATGCACCGGCGCGGGCTGTGGTGGCGTGACCGGTGCCGCATAGGGTGGCTGCACAGGTGCATATCCGGAAATCGCTTCCGTAACATAAGTCCCCGCAGCCTTGTCGTAGAGCGTCTGCCGTTTTGCATCGATCAGCGCGTAGCCAAATATGACCAGCGAGATTAACGCCGGGAGATACCCTCCAAACTGGATGAACAGTCCCAACGCGGGGCAATACTTAATGAGGTTTCGGATGATGATCTTATTGTTCGGGACAGGTTGCCCATACGCATCCCCCACGTGCAAATGCAGCGCGCGCTTGCCCAACGTAGCGCGCTTGGGGGAATATTCCAGAACCGATCCATACGCTACTCCAAGGACGTACGTCAGTAAAACGTATACGCCCAGAGTCACGTCCAGAATGTAGAAAACGATATACCCAGCTACACCGACGATCAGTGAGTCAAGGAGGTATGCCAGAATACGTTTGCCCAATACTTTGTTATTCATTGTCGTTCCCCACGCTTCAATTTTAGGATTTGTGTTGATTTGTGCCGCTTCCCGCTGTACGTTTGCCTCGTTTACCGAACGCGATTGTGCAAGCGCCGCTTTAAATTGCGCCGCGCTTTGGAAGCGGTTCACCGCCTTTACGGCAAGCGCGCGCACCATAGCATCGTTACCTGCGGGCGGCAAGCCCTGTGCAATACGGGACGGCGGTATGAGTGTATCCGTCATCAGGCGCTCCGTCGCCTCCGGCGGTAGTTTTCCGGTAATGCAGCGGTAAAATGTAGCGCCCAGAGCATATACATCCGTCCATGGGCCTTGATTGCCATTGGTCTGGTATTGTTCCGGCGGCGCATATCCGCGCTTTAGGATGACGGAGAGGCTTTTGCTCCTTTCCATAAGCGCAACGCGCGCCGCCCCGAAATCCAACAGCTTAACCTGCCGGTTTGAGCAGATATAGATGTTGTCCGGGCTGATATCGCGATGGATGAGCCCGTCCTTGTGGATGGCCTCCAGCGCGTCAAACACCGGCAGCAACAGCCGCAGTGCCTCGTCAAAAGGCAGTACGCCTCCTCTTTTGTTAAGGTACTGTTTAAGATCACAGCCCTCAAGATACTCCATGACGTAGTACGCGGTGTTGTTTTCTTCAAACAGCGCATACACGGAGATGATGTTTCCATGTGCGCGGTACTTGTAAATAACGCGGGCCTCCTCCAGGAATTTGTTGAGCCCATAATAGAATTCCTGCGAGGTATGGTAGACAGAAACCGTTGTGGTACCGGGATAACGGTTTGCCATGCCGGTCGGCAAAAACTCCTTTATCGCGATACGTCTGTCTTCCTTCAGATCGTAGCCGATATAGGTGATGCCGAATCCCCCGTTTCCCAACACTGCGCCAACCAGGTACCTGCCGTGCAGGATGCTGCCCGTTGGAAGCGCAAACGCCGGCTCCTGCGCAAAGCCGCTCTTGGTCCCGCAGTGGCCGCACATCCCGCCGGAAAGTCCCGGCTGCATACATTTTAGGCAAATGTGTTCAATATCTGCTGCATTCATATCGTTCTCTCAAGACAATCTGAATTCATTTTGCGGCGTTGCCAAATAAAAGGTATCCCCAGCGGACAGCGTTACCGGCTGATGCGGTGTAAGCCTCGCGCCGTTATAAAACGTCCCGTAGCTAGACCCCCGGTCTACTAGCGTCACAGCGCTGCCCGAAACCCGCACCTCGCAATGCACGCCGCTGATACCAGGCGCTTGCGTTGGGAATATGACATTGCACTGCTTAGGGTCGCGCCCCAATACGATGGAATTGGTAAGCGGGTATACCTGGCCGGAAAGCACGCCGCGCGTACAGGAAAGCTGTTTTGTGAAGCTCCCTACGGGCGTTTGAAAACCAGGCGAAGGCGCGGGCGCAAACGGAGCCGCCTGTGGCAATGCCTGGGCAGCATTCCGGTTTTGCTTTTTGCCACGGGCAATCAGCACCGCCGCCACGGCAACCACCGCAACGCCGCCTATGATTAAATATTTGGTGTCTTCCTCTCCACCGGTAACAGTCGAGCCTCCTCCGTTCCCACCCGAAGGTGCGTTCCCGCCTGAAGGTGCGTTCCCGCCCGAAGGTGCGTTCCCACCCGAAGGTGCGTTCCCACCCGAAGGTGCATTCCCGCCCGAAGGTGCATTCCCGCCGGAAGAGCCGTCGTTACCCCCCGGGGCGGTCCCGGGTTCCTGTGCGCCGGAACCCGTAGCATTTGCATACGGAATCTCATTCGCCTCCAGAAGCCCCATGATATAATCGATGTGTATCGCGTAATTGACATTTTCCGCTCCCCATGTGTTGACGCCTATGACATAACCCTCTTCGGTAATCAATGGGCCGCCGGAATTTCCATGGTTTATATTGATGTCAATCTGGTAGCAATCCGTATCCAATCTGACGGCGTTCACCTTGCTGATGATACCGCTCGTAATGGTGATGTCCTCAATTGTGGAAGGCAGCGTTTCGCCCTCCTGTACCATATCATCGGCCACGCCTGGGAACCCCAGCGCATAAGCTTCCTGCGCAGCTTCCACATATTGGTAAGACATCAGTGGCAAGGGGGTTCTTTGGGTAACCGGCTCCCCCGTTTGAAGCACTGCTAAGTCCGGCCTTTCGCTATCGGCTACGACCTCAGCCTCAATGAGCGTGCCGTTCTCGGTTATATTGTCCAGGACGATATAAACTCCCTGCAGGTCGCCTGTTTCTTGGTCAGCCGCTATGACATGATGGTTGGTCACAAACAGCTGCGCGGCATCGCCCGGCTCGCCTACCGCAAAGCCCGTGCCTGTCGAAGCACCGTTCGCAAAGAGTGCGAGTACGCGCACTACGCCGTTTCTCGCGTTCCGCACGTCCGCACTCGCGGCCTGCGCCTTAAGCACAGGCAAGCACATCAATAACGCAATAGCTGTGGCCAAGATGTGCCGTATGATCCGCTTTTTCAGCCGCATCCTATTTCCCCCGTTCACATGCATTCAAGCACGATTGCCGTAAAATTGTCCTGATTGGGTTTATTCTTAAGGAGTATGAGCTGTTGTAGCCGCTGTGCGCTTTCGTGCGGTGCAAACGGCATGGCCGAAAGGATCTCTTCGTCCGAAAGCGTGCCAAACACGCCGTCCGTCATTAAAAGCAGCCGGTCTCCCTCCTGAAGCTGCAGCGGGCGGATGTTGCGGTCAATCTTCTCTAACCTTCCCATTCCCAGGTAGCTTGTTACGGCGTTGCGCTGCGGGTCGCTTTTCGCGGCTTCAAAGGACATCTCGCCCATTGCGGCCTTTTCATCCAGATCCGATCCATAGGTGTGCTCCCGGTTTAGTTGGAATATGGAGCCGCCCCGCACCAAAGAGATTCGGCTATCCCCAACCGAAAACCAATAAAGCTGCCTGCCTTGTATCAGCACAGCGACCACGGTGGATCCGCTCTTGCCCGGGCCAGCGTGGCCCAGTACCGCGTTAACTTCTTCATTGGTGCGGCCCAGCATATAAAGAAGTTCGGTTGCGGGATCGTTATGGAAGGGACGGCCATTGAACGACCCCAGCAGAGATTTTATGGCAGTTGTACTTACCAATGCGCCGTTGCTTAGCCCGCCCATACCGTCCGCCACCACAGCAAACACGCCCTTTTGACGGCAAAGCGCCTGGTTGCCGATATCCGATATGCCAAAGGAATCCTGCTGGCTTTCCCGAGCGCCGATATGGTGCGCATTCCCAACCCGCACCGCGCAGCCCTTTTCGGCATGCATCCTTCCACCGCCTTTTCCGTTAAAGAGACCGCGTTTTTTGAGAAGCAGGAAGTATACGGCAAACGCCGCTGCAGCAGCCAGCACGGCCAGACCGATAATGAGTATCGGCAGCTGAGCATTGGTTAGAATGCTCGAAGGCGTGGCACTTTTCACCGCTTCGCCGACACTCGCTGCAGACTCAACACCGCCCAAGACACTCGAAGGCGTAGCGGTGTTGAAAGCTTCTCCTCCGCCCGTTGCTGCTAGTATGATAAAGGATGCATTCATTTCGTCCACGTGAACCTTTCCGAGCAAAGCGGCACGAATACCAACTGCGTCCTGCCGATTTCCAGGGTGTCATACGCCTGCAGCTCCACCGTCGCAAATATGGACTTGTCGTTGTGGCGGATGATGCTCCTGCCGTCACCGGGCGAAAGATAATACTTGTTATCGCGCGTATCGTAGCTGACGACCGCATGCTTCTCGCGGGAGATGGTTTCATCACCGCGGATGCAGATATCGCTCTTTTCATGGCGGCCTATAAAGTTGTTATCGGAATGTATGCGATAATCCCGTCCCTTTTCGGACCCGTTTGTAGCAACCAGCCAACCCACCACAGGGTCAACCCCCAGTTCTTTTTTGATGACCACCTGCGTACGCCCATCATCCTCGCTGGATTTGTGCGGAGGCGTTCCGCCCGCGCGTGTGCGGTCAATATCCGCATAGTCCTGTGGCGGCATGGTCACCCCCGCATCCAGCGGCCGGGTAACGTTGTTGAACTCGCTATTGCAATAGGGGCACTGGGTATGGATGGCGGAATCGAAGAAATGACCGGCTTTCTCGCACTGTTTCATCGGCATGGGTTTTTCCTCCTAAGTATGATTTGTTGTATGTCTTTTGCCGGGCGTCGCCCGTGGTTAGTCCGTTTCAACCGGAGGATACGCTACTGCGGCGCTTTCTTGTGCGCACCTTTTAAAATTGTTTCGATGAGTATACAGACAGCGTTGAGAAGCAGCAGCGCACAGGAAGCAGCCAGTATCCCTTGTACCAGCCCGTTCCCTGGCGTCAGTGCAAATAGAACATATCCTGCGAACACAGTTGCACCTGCGGTAAGCGTCAGGTGCAGCATCCGCACAAATGGGCGCTGCATGGAACCCCGAAGCAGGCGAAGGCCATTCAAGACGGCGCAGGGGAGCAGCACATAAATGACTTGTCCCCCGCCATTTGCCATGAAAAATACGGCGGCTGCAAGCTGCAGCATGGACGCCGCGGCATATGCCACAAGATAAGGGGAACTATTTTGTATCTTTGGTGCGGGCCGTGCTTTTTTGCCGCCGCCTCCGGAAATTGTTTTTACCGCTTTCTCTAGGCTGGCGGTGGCGTTGTTGTCCCGCCCGCGCACAGCGCCCACCTCCGTGGGCGTAGCCCCATAAAGCGCCCAGTGGAGTTCGCGTGCATCCTGGTACCCGCCACAAAGGCCCTTGCATATGGCATTTTCTTTCTGCCGGGATATTGGAACGCCCATTC
This sequence comes from Bacillota bacterium, assembly GCA_023416175.1. Lineage (GTDB taxonomy): Bacteria > Bacillota > Clostridia > Christensenellales > CAG-138 > JAEYLA01. The sequence goes on along the minus strand of JAEZIE010000180.1, from coordinate 7,347 downwards.
CGGAAAGGGATGGAATATCCTTCACGCTTTTGCAGCTTTGAAACGGCGGAGGCTCCTTGCCCGCCAGCAATGTATAAAACGCCGCACACAGGGCTCGAGTATCCCGTACAGCGGCCGCGGCAAACTCCTGCGCGGAACGGGCATTCTGGCCGTTATCTTTCACTCCGAGCTCCGGTTGAGGCGCCCCCCAGGGTGGAAGAAGCTTGAACTTCCCTTCGGGCGTAAACAATATCTGCCCAGGCGAAAGTTCCCCATGGTAGACGTCCGTGCCGTGCATATATGCAAGCGAGGCTACAAGCGGACGCAGCGCATTCGGCGCATCGGCTGCACTTGGCGCGCCGTTCCGATCGATCTGCCGCAGTGTGATGCCCCGCACATAATCCAGCACGGTATACGCTGTTCCGTTTTCGAGGAAACATTTTTTCGGAACGTATAACCCGGAAAGCCCGCCAAGCCGCATGAGCTGCTGCGCTTTTGCTTCACTTTGCTCCAGACCGCTTTGAAACGGCTGCGCGGCCTCCCCGTTTATGGGTACCACACGGCTTACACCGGGACGGAGCTGCTCCCTTTTTGCATATGCTTTGGGGAAATACTCTCGTATGGTGACACGTTGGCAGCACTTAAGATCATATGCGGCATATAGAATTCCTATATTACCTCTGGCGGTCAGCCGACCCATGAGGAACCTGCCAAAGAGGATGGTACGTGGGGCAAGCTCGTCTGATGAGGCGGCGTATCCCCCGGCGGGATAGCCGCATTGGGGGCAGGCTGCGGCTGCGTCCGGCTTAGCATTCATGCAGTTCATACAGAGTTTTTCGATATCCGGCAAACTTGCCATACGTAAGCCCCCTTTCTATTTTGTGACCATACCATACCGGTTTTGGTAGGACGACCGTTTGGTAAACACTGGATTTTGGGTATGTTCGTGGATTTTATCGCCCAGGGATATATCGGACGACCGTTTGGTAAACATAGGGCGCCCCGACCTTTTCGCCATTGTAAAAATTCGTTTCGAAAAACGTATAGTTCGTTGCCTCCACAGGAACATTGAAATAGAGGAAATAGTCAATGTTTTCCCCCTCTTTCACTTGAGCGGGAAATGACTCAAGCTCCATGTCCTGCCCGGAAACCGCGAGAGGAAACAGATCGCTGTCATTTTTCCATACGTCGGGTATAAGCATAAAGTTATAATCATCAAACCACAGTGAACCTTCATGGGCTTTTGATTTGGTAATTTGAAGCCAAACCCCAACAAGCTTATATCCGTCCACCGGCTCAGCAGCTGTTTCAATAATTTTTTTAAGCGTAAAATTAACAAAATTCTCCGGCTCGACATACGCGTTCTGCTCGATGGCTGTAAAATCGCCGCTTTCGGTCCTGATAGCGGACATCTTATAAACCGATTCATGCCAGTTGTCAAGCGTCCGTTCGTTCGCTGCCCTTTCTTGCAGCAGCGCCGCGCCGTTCCTTGCGAGCAAATCCGCAAAGAAGGTATCCTGTGCGCCGTCCGTCTTGATACGGTGAACATTCCCATTCAGGTAAGTGCCGTAAAATATCCAGTCCCCGGCAATGCATGGATCGTTTGCATCGTGATCTGTAAGCTGCGTGCGCTCACTGCCGTCCAGGCGCGCTTTATATAAGCGGCCTTCGCGCTTATAAGACGCATCCTCATCGTTGTTGTAATGGGTGTAATAAATCCAGCCATCATGTATCTGAAAAGACTCATAGACGGCGTCAAGTACCTGCGTTTTGTTCGATCCGTCCGTGTCGATTCGATAGACGGGCGAATAGGTATCGCTGTTTTCAAAATAATATATGGCATCTCCTATTACCTGGGCATATATGAGTCCGTTGCCCCTCGCCAGCGGCGTTATTTCCTTGCCTTCAAGCGTCATTTTCATCAAGGTGGTCACATCTTCAAATACATAGAAGTAGATCCATCCGCCTTCTACCGCTTCAATGTCGACAAATGTATTTTCCTCATTGATTGCATATAGAATCTGAGGAGAACCACCGATAGGTTGGCGATAAATGGCACTGCCCTCTTCCAGATCAACCATATAATAAAATACGTCATCCACAACATGGAGCTGCAACTGCCAAGGATATGCCGGATTTTCAAACAAGAACTCCTGCCCGGAGCCGTCTGTTTTGATGCGCGAAACGCCGGATTGCTGTAAATAATATACCCAGTCTCCCACTACGTTGATATATTGTACCCAACCGGAATCAATGAGCGTCTCGCGGTCTGTTCCATCGAGCCTTTCCTTATAAAGCCCATCATTTCCCTCAGTAAAATACAGCCAATCCCCCTGCTGCGCGACATGTCCCCCGTTGTTAAGGTTGATGGAGGTGTTTCCCCTTGTATTTACAACTCCAGGCATAGCCACCGGAGAAGTGGCAGGTAATGCGGCAGCAATTGAGGCTGCCCCGGAGGTGACCTGCGTACCGTCTTTCTTCACGCGATAGACATGTTTGTCCACACCCCTGTAGAACACCCAGTCTCCCGCAATGCAGGGATCACTTGCCTCGTGGTCTGTAAGCTGCGTGCGTTCGCTGCCATTTAGGTGCGATCTGAATATCCCCGAGGCGTTGTTAGAAACGCTGTCATAATAGATCCAATCGCCGTTTATTTGAAAAGAGTTCGTAACGCCGCCCAGTACAAAGGTTTTGTCGAAGTCGCGTGTATCCATCCGGTAGAGTCCAACATTATTTGAATAATAAATGCTGTCATCAACGATCTGTGCGTGGTTGAAGCTATCGCTCAAAAGCACAGACTGATCCCTGCCACCTAAATCCAATTTCATTAATGCGGATTCGCCGGCCAAATAGATCCAGCCATTTTCTATTGCAACCAATTGATTGTCATCGGCTTCGCTAAAAAGTTCCTGCGAAGGTGAGGAAAAATCCGTGGGCATGCGCCAAATGGTGTTGTCCGAAAGCTGATAGTACATCCAGCCATCCACAATGTAAAATGTGGAATCCCTGGCGAGCGTTCCGGTTTCAACTTGTTCCTTGCCCCCGGAACCGTCAGTTTTTATTCGCCAAATTCCTCTTATGCCTTCATAATACACCCATTCTCCCATCACGTTGATATGGCTGATATCCTCCGAAGCCACAAGCGTCTCGCGCCCGGTTCCGTTGATCTTCTCCTTATAAAGCCCGCCTGCTCCTTCCGTAAAATAGATCCAATCCCCCTGCTGCGCTGCCCACCCACCATTGTTGAGGTTGATGGAGGTGTTTCCCCTTTTTTCAGACGCCGCCATGTTGATTATTAAAACCAGCAACAATGGTATCCCAATACAGGCGGCCATTGCAGCCAAAATCCATTTACGCTTTTGTGGATTCAAGGGTAGGATTCCCGGACGTTTGGGACGCTCCGTCTCAGGCTTTGCAGGTGCGGGCTTGGGGGCCGGCATCGGCTCGGGTTGCGGCTCCGGCGCAATCGGCACGGTCTCCGACCGGACCGAGGTTTGGAATAGCGCGGCGTTTAGCTGAGGGATATCCTGGTACCTGTCCTTCGCCTTAACCGAGAGCCCCTTTAGCAGCACGGCCTCCTGCCTGGGATCGATCACTGCACCCAACGCCGAAAGCGGCTTGAGCACATCTTCCGCCATACGGTCCGTCGCCTCAGGCGGGGTCATGCCGGTGACACATTTATAAATGGTGGCACACAGGGCATACACGTCCGTCCACGGCCCCTGTTCTCCGCGAGTCTGGTATTGCTCAAACGGCGCATAGCCGGATTTGAGCGTGACGGTGCGGCTGCGGTTTTCTTCATCCACATAGATACGGGCCGCGCCAAAGTCGATTAGTTTGGCCCCGCGTTTGGTCAGCATGATGTTGTCCGGGCTGATGTCCCGGTGGATGATGCCTGCGCTGTGCACCAGGGCCAGTGATTCAATAACGGGACGGAGGATGGAGAGCGCTTCCTCTACGGACAGTCGACCGCCCTTACGGGCGATATACTGCTTGAGCGTTTCGCCCTCAATATACTCCATCACGATGTACGCCGTGCTGTTTTCCCGAAAGAAATCCTTGACCGAGACGATGCCAGTGAGATCGTGGAATTTTGCTAAGCTCTTTGCTTCCTGTACAAAACGGTTTAGTCCCTTGTCGTACTGCTCTCCCTGTGCGGTAAAGGGCGTGACGGACATAGTGCCGCTTACCTGCCGCGTGACGAGGCCGTTGGGGTAATATTCCTTGATGGCGACGCGAAGATCCAGATTCAGATCAAATCCGATGTAGGTGATGCCAAAGCCGCCCTCGCCCAGTGCACGCCCAACGAGATACTTGCCGTTCAATATGGAACCGGGTTTTAACTGATGCGGCGGGGCGTCGTACCCCACGCTATAAAACCCGCAATGCGGGCAGGGATCCTCCTGTTTGCCGCGCGGTTCCATACACCCGGTACAAAGCGTCTCATAATAGGAAAAATCCACCGCATTCATCCTCTCTGTGCGAAGCTATAACCGTAATTATCAGGCAATTTTGTGAGTATATAGGAATCTTAGCACAATCGGGCGATCTTGTGTTCCTATAAATTATAGGAGAAACCATTGTACAACGCCCGTGTTGCCCCGGGGAAAGTATCCTGAGTGCCAGCTATCCTGATGCACTTCCATACTGCCCCCCATCAGATGTTGATTGTTCCTGTACATTACCGAAACACCACGGCTTTTTCAGAAAGTGCGCCCATTTGGGTATAAGAATCCGCATCCACCAGGCCCGCTACAAGAAGCGTGCCGTCGCTTTGCATGCCCACCGTGGTGCGCGCCCCGCCATAAACGGCCACAATATCCCGCCAGCCGTCCGTTTGGTCCTGCCCAGATGCGTTCGTGCCAGTAAACGATGTCGTTACCACCGTACCATCCGCGCGCAAGCCGATTGTGTGGTAATCCCCCACCGCAATCGCCACGATATCCCGCCAGGAAGAAACCTCACATTGATTCTGGAGGTTGCGCCCCGCCGCGATTATAGTTCCATCTGCGCGCAGGCCGACCACAAACTGCCGCCCCACCGCGATATGAATAATCCCCTCGTTCTCCCATGAAATATCGCATTGGCCGTATTCGTTATCCCCAACCACCAGGACACGGCCATCCTCTGTCAGCGCCGCCGTATTCCATCCTCCAGCGGCGATTTCAACAACACCGCTCCAATTCTGCACATTGCATTGGCCATGCTCGTTGTTGCCCGTTGCCACCACGGTTCCACCAGAGAGCAATCCTACGGAATGCACCCAGCCCGCTTCAATCTGTATGACATTCTGCCATCCCGAAACATCACACTGGCCGTATTCATATGGATCTGCCCCTGCGGGTTTGAGTATCTGCGTCCCTGCTACGCTGCCATCGGATTGCAGGGCAATGGTATGCGCATAACCCGCCGCAAGCTCTACCATACTCCATCCGTCCGGATTGCGCTGACCATATAGGTCGCTGCCAACACTGCCGAGCGAGCCGTCGGGCTTTAAAAATATCACATGTCGATTGCCGCATGCCACAGTAAAACGATTTGTCTGTGCAAGCTCCGAAGCTGTCAAATCAGGGCTCTCGGGTGGTTCGGGCGTTATGGTAATGTCCGGAATAGCTGTCACAGTGGGGATGATCGGAGTGGCCTTGGGGGAGAGGGTGGGTGCCTCCGCTATTGTTACAGAAGGCGTGGGCGTAGAGGCGGCTGCCTCCTTCGCCTGCATATTGGGAAGCAAAATCAACGTTACTGTGAGCGCCAGAACGCAGCCGCCAGCGATGTAGAGTGTTTTCGGCGTTCCCTTGCGGGGCTTTGCCTGCTGCGTGGGTTCGGGTTTGGGGCCTGGCTGGGGATCAGATTCCGTCTGTGCTTCGCCTTTAAGCGCGGAGAAAACCTGCGGAATATCCTGGTACCTGTCCCGCGCCTTGACCGAGAGCCCTTTTAGCAGCACCTCCTCCTGCAACGGGGTAAGCGCTACATTGAGCGCGGAAGGCGGTATCAGCGTATCGACGTCCAGCCGCTCGATCGCCTCCGGCGGAATCTGGCCGGTAATACATCTGTAAACCGTCGCGCACAGCGCATATACATCCGTCCAGGGGCCCTGCTCCCCGCGTGTCTGGTACTGTTCATACGGCGCGTAGCCGGATTTCAACGTTACGGTACGGCTGCGGTTTTCTTCATCCACATAGGTGCGGGCCGCGCCAAAATCAATGAGCTTGGCCCCCCGCCCAGTCAGCATAATATTATCCGGGCTGATGTCCCGGTGGATGATGCCCGTGCTATGGACCAGAGCGAGTGACGCCATGACCGGCTGCAGGAGGGAGAGCGCTTCCTCCATCGGCACCTTCCCGCCCTTTTGGGCCAAATGCTGCTTGAGCGTTTCGCCCTCGATATACTCCATCACGATATACGCCGTGCCGTTTTCCCGAAAGAAATCCTTGACCGAGACTATGCCATCCAGGTCGTGAAATTTCGCAAGGCTTCTCGCTTCCTGCACAAAGCGCTCCAGCCCTTTGATATACTGCTCCCCCTGCGCGCCCGTAAGGGGCGTGACGGACATCGTTCCGCTTGCCTGCCGGGTGACAAAGCCGTTGGGGTAGTACTCCTTGATGGCGACGCGAAGCTCAAGATTCAGATCGAACCCGATGTAGGTGATACCAAAGCCGCCCTCGCCTAAGCTCCGTCCGACGAGGTACTTGCCATTCAATATGGAGCCGGGTTTTAATTGGTGCGGCGGGGCATCGTACCCTGCAGCGTCGAACCCGCAGCGCGGACAAAGCCCCGGTGCGGGAAGTTCTCTCATGCAGCTAGGGCAAAACCGGATATCCGTACTTTCCATACCGTACTCCTTTAGCCGATGAGTTCTTTCCCTGTGCCGTCCGTGCGGACACGGTACATGGTCTGATCGTTGCTCGAAAATTCGTTTACGCGGTAGAAGACCCAGTCCCCGGCCACATTGATGTTCCATACGCCCTCGGCTTCAACGATTTGCTCCACATTCGAGCCGTCGTAGCTGGAACGGTAGATGCCGGGTGTACCTTCATAATCCTTATAGCAGTAGAAATACATCCAGCCGTCATCCGCTACGTTCATATAGCTGCTCAGCTCGTAATCATCCCAGGATGCGTTAAACGTACCGTCCGTATCGTACCGCACGATCATGCCGTTGCTGCCGTCGCTGCAAAAATACATGTACCCATCTACCACATTCAGATAGCTGCCGTCAAACTCGGGCTCGGTGAGGAGTGTCGCGTTGCTCTCACCGATTTTGAGCCTTGCCACGCGCCCGCCGTTATCCAATAAAGCAAAGTAGGCGTAATCATCTACAATATTGAAATACACCACGGGTTCGCCGAAGAGGCTTTCGTTTTCCGA
>JAEZIE010000174.1 GCA_023416175.1 Bacillota bacterium | reverse complement strand
CAGTACAGGCGTACGGAAGATATTCCCGTCTACCAAAGCGCTGACCCGGTCGATCTCCATTTTTCCGGTGCCGGGCTGTATGCGCTGGAGCTGGGTATAAAGGTCCGGACTCATTACAAGGGAGAGTTTGCCCCAGATACCTTTTTCGGTAAGTGTTTCAACTCCCTTTGCAACGTCAGAAAACGGGTTTTCGCCGGTCTTCCAGTCGCTCCTTTGGAGATGGGCGGAACCTTCCACGGTAAACAAGCCCTCATAGCCGAGCGGCTTGTTGCCAAAGAAGATCAGTTCATCTTCTTTTTTTGCGCACTGCGCTGCGGCTTCCACAACGGAGGAGAGGTCTACAGGCAGCCCGTTGTTCATACTGTTTTCCAGATCTCTCCAATACAGCGTTGCGTCGCTGTAGAGTAGCGGCAGCTCCTGATATGAACGGTAGCCGGTCTTCATCAACGCGCCATCTTCCTGCATTTCGCCGCGCTTACTCAAATTGTCCACCGGAACGCTCAGGGTATCAACGCCCAATGGTCCGTAGAGGCTTATGAACCTGCGTCCGGTCAGCAGGCGGCTGGCCGTTTTCACAACGGCTTCATCAATTTTATTCCAAAGCTCACCTGAAAGCGGGGATGCGTCCCGAAACAGAAAATCCATATTTTCCCCTCCCTATTTTATTCTTTAATCAAACTTCCGACAGTCGCCTGCGGCCCAGAAGCTCCGCTCTGGGAAGGCGCAATACCCAATTCCTCGAGCATTTCCTTGACTTCGTTTTCGCCGGAAAGGAAATGCACCGCCTCCTGCGGGTCCAGATGCCGAAGCAGGGTCATCAATTCTCCCACATGCGCCTTCTCCTCATCGCGAATATCCGAAATAATTGCTTTTGCGACGGGGTCGTCGGTCGCCTGTACATGTGCATCGTAGACATAAATTGCTTCGAGTTCACCTGCGATATCCAAGCGGACCGCCTGAATCAGCTCCTCTTTTGTCAGTTTACGGTTGACGTTGCCCTGAAACGGATTTGCAAAATTCGGCATAGATTACTACCTCCCATGTATTTTTATCAGTATAAACTGATTTTCTTAAACGCAATTTTATCATATTTGGCCTGGAATATCATCCGTAAACCGGGAAACCCGGAAAACCATGGTTAAACGACCTCGAAAGCCTATATTTACACACTCTATATAAATATACCCAGAAAAAACTTATTCACACTGATTCTCGAGCAGGCCAAAACCCGCTTTTTCCGCCACAGATCGTGCGCGTTCCGTAAGCGCCTCATAACGCTCCTTTTCCGTTTCCCCAACGAGTATGTGTGCGCTTTTTCCGTCCACCACCACACGCGCCGTCGTTAAGCCCAGCCGGAAAAGCTCTTCTTCCGCTTCATCTATGCGGGAAAGCATCTCAAGCGTGAGTGGCATACCGGAAGGGAGCCGGTGGGCAAGGTTGCCCTCCCCTTCTCCCGCGTCCTCTGCCATGCCCTTTCTAAGCGCGGCCACCTGGAACTGCCCCATGCCGCAAACGGCAAACGGGCTAAGCACGTTGAGTTCCTCTGAGGCTTTGGCGCAGGGACGAGACCCTTCATCTGCCCGTAAAGCGTGCGCAACATGCTCACAGCAACGCACCCATGCTTCATCCAGCACCGCACGCAGGATCAGCCTATGATAGTAATACTCACTCAGCGGGCCGTTCTCGCGGATGGCGTCATCCTCAAGCGCTTCAACTTGCAGCACCACATGTTCCACATCCGCAAGCTTTGCGATGCGTTTGGCCATACGTAGCCTGCGTGCAGGCAACAGCTCCGTTTGTACGGTGATGGCAAGCACGCGTTCCCGTCCGAGGGCCGCCGCTGCCTCACGTAGCAGGCAGGCACTGTCCGCGCCGCCGGAAAGCGCGACTGCAATTCGATCATACTGTTTTAAATATTGATGAAGCTTCATGTAGTTATCGATTTTCCCCTTACTGAAAAACGCGTTATAACGCTTTTCACATCATAACGCGTTTCATTATTTTGTTTACCGCGCCGAGTAGTTTGGCGATTCCTTGGTGATGTATACATCGTGCGGATGGCTTTCCGTAAGACCTGCAGAGGTAATTCGGATAAACCTGCCGTTTTTACGGAGATCCTCAATGGTTGCAGCGCCGCAGTATCCCATGCCGCTGCGAAGTCCGCCGCAAAGCTGGTAGACGGATTCGTGCAATGAGCCCTTGTAGGCCACTCGCCCCTCCACGCCTTCGGGTACAAGCTTTTGCGCGTCCTCCTGGAAGTAGCGGTCACGGCTTCCCTTCTCCATCGCTCCAATGGACCCCATGCCGCGGTATACCTTAAACCTTCTGCCTTGGTAGATCTCCGTTTCGCCCGGGCTTTCATCCGTACCGGCCAGAAGGCTGCCAAGCATCACACAGCTTGCGCCTGCAGCAATGGCCTTCGTGATATCGCCCGAATACTTGACACCGCCGTCTGCAATAATGGGAATCCCATGTTTTTCAGCGACGCGCGCGCACTCCAAAATGGCCGTAATCTGGGGTACGCCGATGCCGGAAACGACCCGTGTGGTACATATGCTGCCCGGCCCGATGCCCACCTTCACGGCTGAAGCGCCTGCTGAAATGAGCGCCTCGGTAGCCTCTGCGGTCGCAATATTGCCCGCAATGATCTGTAAATGCTTGTACTTCGCCCTGAGCGCCTTTATGGTTTCGATTACGCCCCGGCTGTGGCCGTGCGCGGTATCCACTGTAATGACATCGGCCTTTACTGCAACGAGCGCTTCCACACGCTCCACGGTGTCCTTGGAAACACCGACCGCCGCGCCTGCCAAAAGCCTTCCGTTGCGGTCCTTCGCGGAGTTGGGATACTGAATGGCTTTTTCAATATCCTTGATGGTAATAAGCCCCTTGAGATTGCCTTCATTATCCACAATGGGCAGTTTTTCTATGCGGTGTCGGGCCAATATTTCCTTGGCCTGCGTAAGTGTGGTACCCTCCGGCGCCGTAACAAGGTTTTCACTCGTCATCAGCTCACGTATGGGTACGTGGCAGTTTTCTATAAAGCGGAGATCTCTGTTTGTAAGAATGCCAACCAATTTGCCGTTGACTGTAATAGGTACCCCGGAAATGCGGTATTTGCTCATAAGTTCCATCGCGTCGACAACCAGATGGTCCGGCGAGAGGAAGAACGGGTCCACGATGACGCCGTGCTCGGAGCGCTTGACCTTGTCCACATTAATGGCCTGCTCCTCAATGGTCATGTTCTTATGGATGATGCCAATACCGCCTGCGCGGGCCATTGCAATGGCCATGGGCGCTTCGGTCACGGTATCCATCGCTGCGCTCATCAGCGGGATGTTCAGGCGAATTTCCTGTGTGAGAAATGTGTTCAAATTGACGTCTTTGGGCGTGACGCTTGATTCAGCCGGAATGAGCAGCACATCGTCAAACGTCAACCCATCCATAACAATTTTGTCCTCTATCATAAGCCCTCCAAAAGCATGGTTCTCCTAATTTCTGTACAGTGTACAGGAGCGATATGGCGATGTCAAGCGAAAGGAACGGGCATCTTCGTGTTAAACCGTAAGCGCTTCTTGTATGGGCGCTTCACCTCTAGAATAAGCCTCATGGTTGGGCAAATCCGCAATCGTGCTGATGCCAAACTGCCGCAAGAACGCGTCCGTCGTTCCATAGAGTACCGGCCGGCCCACTGCATCCTTTCTGCCTACGGGTTGAATCATATTGAGCTTTACCAATTGGGTCATAGCGTATTCACAGCGAACGCCGCGTACCGCCTCGACATCCGCGCGCGTGGCGGGCTGGCGGTAGGCAACCACAGCCAATGTTTCGATCAGGGATTGCGAAAACGTCTTTTGCTGGGCGGGTTGTAACAGCTGCTCTACTTGATCTGCATATGCGCTGTTGGAAAGAAGCTGGGTTGTCTCCGCAGTAATGGAAAGCTGAAACCCACGGCATTCGAGTTTATACTGCGCCTGCAGTTCATGGAGGAGCGTATAAAGCTCAAGCTCAGTAAGATCCAGCACCCGCTGCAGCTCTAACATAGGTACAGGGTCTCCCGCCACAAACAGCAGGGCTTCTATTGCGCCGATCTGTTCCTGTTTTTGCATATTACCCCTCAATCCGTGTATTCATCCATATAATCGTCCTCCGCATCAGACGAAGAAAGCGCGCGGGCACGCAGGCGGATAGGCGCAAACGGGGACGGCTGCCGAAGATGGATCTCACCCCGGCTGATCATTTCCAACAGCGCCATAAAAGTCGCAATGATCTCCATTCGCGCAGGCCGTTCGGGAAAAAGCTCCTCAAACGTTAACTCTTCCTGCTCTATCAGCATCCGCCGAATTCTTGCAATCTGTGAACGGACCGTAAATTCATCCTGCCGTACCTGATGCAGCGGGTTGATGACCGGTTCCTCCCGCTGCGTATGCAGCAGCGTAAAAAAGGATTGGTAAAGCTGCTGCAAGGTAGCACCGGAAAGCGTAATTTCCACTGGCGGGAGCGGCACATCTTCGGGCAGACGCGCGTATACGCCCCGCATCGCCTCCTGCAGCCTTGAAAGCTCCTCGCCAGCCATCTTGAACGCTTTGTATTCACGCAGCTGGCGGATGAGCAGCTCTTCCGGGTCTTCTTCCTCCACGGTTTCCTTGGGAGGTCTGGGTAGAAGCTGGCGGGATTTGATGTACAGAAGCGTTGCTGCCATCGAAAGAAATTCGCTGGCAGTATCCATATCCAGCCCGTCCAGCTCCGCCATATAGGCAAGATATTGGTTGGTGATCTCGGATATAAATATATCCTTGATGTCCACCTCTGCGCTTTCAATTAAATGAAGCAGCAAGTCAAGCGGACCGTCAAACTGATTGATATGTACTTGATATGGCAAAAGACTCAACCCCACATGACTTGATAGAGGTGTAAAAGCCCGGAATATCCGAAAATGGAACTAAACAGCCATTCCAATCCAAACAGGATATAGGATACCAGCGTGCCCAGTACACCGGAAAGAATACCTGTTAAAAGAAGGCCGAATAAAATCATGCTGCCGTACCGATGCAGAAACATGAAGGGCCTCGGGCCCACCCGACGAATAAGCAGGTTTTCGAGTACATGCGATCCGTCGAGCGGCGGCAGCGGAATGAGATTGAACACCATAAGGCCGAGATTGATGCTTAAAAAGTAATACAGAATATTGGCAATGGCATAATTTGTTCCACCCAGTATCCCAAACAGGTAAATCGCAAGCATGCTCACAAGAGCCAACCCGAAATTAACGGTGATGCCCGCTAGCGACACGATGGTATCGTCCCTGCGTAGATTCTTAAAATTCCGGGGGTTGACCGGGACAGGTTTTGCCCATCCGAAGCGGGCTACGACAAGCATCAGTAACCCAAGTGGATCGATATGGTGGATGGGGTTCAAGCTCATTCTGCCAAGATTCCTTGCGGTAGGATCCCCCAGGCGATAGGCTGCGTAAGCATGTCCCCATTCATGGAATGAAAGGGAAATTAAAATAGCCGGAAGGCTATATAGCAAATTCAACAAAAACCCCTGAGGGTCGCCGAGCATGCCTCTCAGGCCGCCAAATATGTTCAATTTTTTATCCTCCGTATGGTTTGCGCTTACTTTAGCGCCCGTATGCCATGCCCTCATTATACGTGAAACAGACAATCGATGCAACAAATGACCCCGAAGCCGGCCCCTGGCAGCGGCATTTTGTAAGAAATACTCATTACACCCACTGGACAATGTTGATATATATAATTTCGCTATTAGAAGAAGTAGATCGAGAGGCTCGGGGAACAGAAGAAAGGATCCTCTTTGGTCGAACGAAACTATAATATGGAAAGCAAAAAAGAGGCGGATATACCGCCTCTTTTTCTTTGATCGACTATAATCGCATAAAGCTTAGTAGCAGTTGGCGGATGATCTCCCGAAGGAACGCCTGTTCCACCTCAGCCTGCGGCACAAGCTCCACTTTCCCTTTCTCCACGCCATCCGCCGTTTGATAGGAAACACTGCCCACCACTGAATCGGTATCGAGCGGCGCCTGCAATTCCTCCGGGATATTTTCTACCGCCACAAGTGAAGGCTCCGCCTTATCCAAAAGAAGCACAACGGTATCCTTGGCAACCAGATTGACCTCCCGCCGTTTGCCGCCACGCACACGTATACTTTCTGCGATGACTTCTCCTTTTTCCGCAAGCTTCTGGGCCTTTTTCGTTGCGAATGCTTGATCCAGCATACCAGCAGCCACTCCAAAGCGCGTGCTTGAGTTCCGGCAGCCAAGTACCACGCAGATGAGTTGCGTATCCCCTCTGGTTACGGCAAACATACCGCAATAGCCATCCTCCGGCGACGAACCTGTCGCGACGCCTGTGCACCCAGCATAGCTTCTGAGCATGCGGTTGGCGTTAACAAGCTCCGTCTCCCGTCCATCGGGGTGGGTAAAGTTCTCCAGCGTCAGTTTGCTATGGGCAGCAAACGTGGGGCTTTTCATCAGCGCTGCTCCGACGATCGCAAGCTGGCGCGGCGTAAACTGCGTCCCAGTTCCCGTCGCATTATTCAGTGTGACCTGAATGCCCAGTTCGTTCAGGCGGGCGTTAATTGCCTCCACAAACGCCGTCTCGCTCCCACTAAGCGCTTCCCCTAGGGCAGTAATGGCATCCCCGGCGCAAATCATCACAGCGGCTTTCATCAGTGGTGCTGCGGAGATCACTTCCCCACCCTCTATGAACGCGGTCGGTCCTCCGACGCCAGCTGCCCGTTCGCTGACGGCGATTTTAGACTGCAGATCCAGCTTTCCCTGGTCCACCGCTTCACTGAGTACCAATACGGCAGGGAGTTTAGCAAGCCCTGCTACGGAACGGGGAGTATCCGCACCCTTTTCAAGCAGGACCTGCTGTGTCGTTGCCTCCGCAAGCAGGGCGCCGGAAGCATCCTCCATCGATACTTCCTCAACGGCAAAAGCGGACTGCACAGGCAGACTAAGCCCGATCAGCAGCAGCACAGCCAAAGCAGCCCGCAGGAATTTCCGTTTGTCACGCGGTAAGTCCGATGCAAAAAACGCTTGAAACCACATGGCCCATCCCCCTCTCCATATGATAATACATATGCCCGTGAAGGATAGGCCATACCCAAGGTTTTGTTCCTTTTTCAGTGGGAAAGCATGAGCTTTGCGCTATTCTTGTGACTTATATTATTCTCTTACAGCAGTTTCCCTGCGCATTTTTTTGAGCCGCGCGCTCATTGGGCGCGAGTAAGCGAACACCACACCCGCAATTAAAAAACCGAAAATCGAAACGATGCCGTTTATAGTAGGAATATAACTTCCTGCTCCGCTAAAAATACGCTCCATCACAGCGAATGCGTTAACGATGGCGGCAAAAAAATTCACTAAATACAGGACGCGGCAGAGGCTTAGCACCCTTTCGTAGTGTTTGATATTGGATGGGATATCAGAATACAGCACAAATGGCGCGCTGTCGGTTTTTTTTCTGAAATATACCCAGTTTAAGTAAGCCGCCACGCACTCTATCCCCATATCCCGCAAAAACCCTATATAGGAAAGACTTTCGGCATGGCTGGGGCAATGGGGCAGCAACTCAATCTTATAGTCATATTGTCCCGCCGGACCATCCTCAAACCGATAGTAACCCCAGCCCACACTTAACAATTGCAGCCCTTTCTCCGACATTTCGTTGAGCCACTGTTCTTCCTGTTCATGCTGTGCAACGGTAAATATTTTAAAAATCGTGTGCTTCATTTAACGTTCCCCCAATATTTCATGAGCGTTATTCAGAAGCTCCGTTAAACGCTCCGTTTCCTGTTCGATCGCCACCCGTCCGAACGGAGTCAGTTCATATTCCTTTTTTCGCATACCCTCCTCCGTAGGCTGTGGACGAATCCATCCCTTTTCAAGCAACGTACTGAGCGCGCCATACAGCGTGCCCGCAGCAAGATTGACTCTCCCCCCACTCAACTTTGCAACGTTCTGCATGATGCCATACCCATGCATCGGTTCCGTCAGTGAAAGCAGGATATAGAATACCGCTTCCGTCAATGCAATGCTCTCCTGCATACATACCTCCATGCTCGTCAGTCGTTATATCGGTCTACGATATATATTATATCGGCAGACGATATAATATGTCAACCTCTTTCCAGAAATTTCTTTGCAAGGTGTTCCATAGAACTATGGATTTCAAAATAAGTACCTTTCTTTTTTACTGGCAAGCATTGCGAGTGCTGTGTAATCGAAGTTTACCGTGGCATGTCCTATAACCAGTATGTACTCGGCACCGAAAGTGAATGAAAGCATATGCGCAAATCCATTTTTTTGTTATACTGCTTAGAATATCTAAAAGGAGGCGAATGATATGGAAGTTGATCTAAGGACTTTAGAATCAACACATGCTCATGATTTATTGACAAGCAGTATTATTCCTAGACCCATCGCTTGGGTATCATCGATCAGCAGCGAGGGCAGGGTTAATTTAGCGCCGTTCAGCTTTTTTACAGGCGTATCATGGTCTCCGCCGATATTGGGATTTTCGGTAGTAAATCGCTCAGATGGAACAAAAAAAGATACCCTTCGAAACATTGAGCAAACAAAAGAGTTTGTAATCAATTTGGTTTCAGCGGATTTGCTCCATGCAATGGAGTATTCAGCTAAGCCCATACCTTATGGGGAAGATGAACACTATATAAAAGGCATTCATTTGTCTGAATCAA
>JAEZIE010000141.1 GCA_023416175.1 Bacillota bacterium | reverse complement strand
ACGTTGATATCGATCCGGTCCATCAAAGGCCCGGATATTCTGCCCTGATAGCGCTGAATCTGGAACGGCGTACAACGGCAGGGCGAAATGCGGGAGCCGTAGTTGCCGCACGGGCAGGGATTCATGGCGGCGACCAGCATGAAATCCGCTGGGTACGTGGCGTTGGCTGTTGCCCGCGTGATGGTGACGGTGCCATCCTCCAGCGGCTGGCGCAGCGCCTCCAATACGTCCTTTCTGAATTCCGGCAGCTCATCTAAAAACAGCACGCCGTAATGCGCCAAGCTGATTTCGCCCGGTAGCGCCCGCTGCCCGCCGCCAATCAGGGCTGCCGCGGAAGCGCCGTGATGCGGCGCCCGAAAGGGCCGCTCCTTGATGATGCCGCCGCATTCGCGCGTCGCTCCTACGACGGAGTGTATTTTTGTAATTTCCAGCGCTTCTTCAAACGTAAGATCGGGTAATATAGAGGGGATGCTGCGGGCCAGCATGGTCTTGCCGGAGCCGGGTGTCCCGATCAAGATGAGATTGTGTCCGCCCGCCACGGCGATCTCCGCCGCGCGTTTTGCGCTCTGCTGGCCTTTGATTTCGGAGAAGTCGGCCGAATGGACGACACTCATGGAATCCCAGACTTTTTCAGGGTATACAGCAAACGGAGCATCGCCCCGTAAACACTCGACCGCCTGACGCAGAGTCTTTACAGGCAGCACCTCGGCGCCTGTAATATACGCGGCTTCTTCCGCGTTCCCCTCGGGCAGTACGATGGTCTTAGCGCCGTGAGCGAACGCGTCGATCACCATAGGCAGCACGCCGTCTATCGCGCGTACGCTTCCATCGAGCGCAAGCTCTCCTAAGAACAGCAGACCCTTTGTCTTTTCCGGGGGGATCTGCCCCGCTGCCTCAAGCAGCCCAATCGCAATGGGAAGGTCGTAAACAGAGCCTTCTTTTTTGAGATCCGCCGGTGCCAAGTTGACCGTAATACGGCTTATTGGAAACGCAAAGCCGCTGTTCTTGATGGCGGCACGTACCCGCTCGCGGGATTCGCGCACGGCCGCGTCCGGCAGGCCGACCGTTTCAAAGGAAGGCAGACCGTTTGCGATATCCACCTGAACCTGCACGGAAAACCCAGAAATGCCGCTAAGCCCATAGCTTTGAATGCTGGAAAGCAAGCCCCTACCCCCTATTTTTGCCGCGCCTTCTCCCCCTGCGGCTTATTGCTTTTACCCCTGACGGTTTGTTTCCTCCCGAAGTCCTTAAAAAGATACATACCAACATTATCGTTTGTAGTTGCCTTAACCTGTAGCGCGCCGCCAGCCGGCAGCCCTTTATTAGTTAATTTTCAATGCGAATCCGTGTGCCCATTGCAGTGGAGAAAATGTCATAGTACTATATCCGCCCGAAGACAGCATTCCTATGGCCGTCGCCTGATTGCTGGAAAGACTATAGACGGGGCTGCCGCTATCCCCACTTAATACCCCAGAAGCTTCCCTTTCCAAAATTATGGTATGAACCATTCCTGAAACATAAAAAGTCCCTTCTTCCGACCCATGATTCAATATCGTATTTGTATTGATCACCTGGCATTTGTTCCGATGACCATTTTTACCGAAATTATACACAATATCGTTTTTCGCAGGCAAGTTAAAATTGCCCTTTACAGCATATGCTTTGCCGCCGCTTGCGTATTGTACGAGGTTTGTTAACGTGTGGTTTCCAGTTATCTTTGTTATAGAGAAGTCGCCGTTTTCATTATATTCGTATTGCTGGAATGTTACTTTTCCAATCATATTTGTTGAAGTCAAACTGTTTATGTACACTTTAGTTCCTTCGCTCAAGCCGCCGTGGCCGCAGGTTATTACCGAAGGCGAACCATCGTAGGTGCCGCAAAACGCTAAGGTGGATACGGATGAGCCGGACTTTCTCAAGCTGGCCCCGCCTCGAAGTGCGGCGGTGGGCTTCTCCTTCTCGGAAGCCTTAACAGTAATGGGCAATTGCGCACCTTTTCGCAAGGTGATTTTATTTTGTAAAAACTCACGGGCCCTAGTATACTCCGCTCCGGGAACAATGATCACGGCTTTGATCGTTTCATCGCAGGCGTAGCATTGGTTCCAATCAATTTCTTTGGCTTGAAACCATTGTATTATATCTTTGCACAGGGATTCGAGCTCTTTTTTTGAATACTCTGCTTTGTCGAAAATCAGAACGTCCGGATTACTCACAGCTCTTGTGTAGCGAGATACGATGGGACTGCTTAAATTGGTTAGTTTAACAACAAGTCGGCCTTTTCCATCGTTATACGCGCCGCCGTATTCATCAGGAAAAATGATATTTGTACTCGTCTGTTCAAATGAGTTGATAATTTCGTTATAGGCTTGAGTTACTTTTTGCTGCATATCCATTTTAAGTAACTCTTCTGTTGAAAAATCTCTTGTTACGTCGGAGACAAACACAGTATTGGGAAGACATTCTACCACCGCTTTCTCCCCAACGGCGGCGAAAGTGGATGATATGTGAGATAGCACGAACCCGAGAAGCAATGCCGCAACAAAAACATGCTTTTTCATGTTTCTCCCTCTTCATTGTATCTGCCAGGTTTATTGCGCTTTTTGCTCCTTTCGGAACACGAACAGCTTGTTGCCGACAAAATTGATAACCACGGCGACCGGCGTTGCAATAAGGTTGCGCACGGTTCCGTTCTCAATGCCGAACCAGGTTCTGCACGCATACAGAATAAATAGCGATACCCCGTAGGAAATAAGATTGACGAGGACAAACAGCAAAAACTCTTTCTTTGTACGCTTTTGCTCCTGTTTGAACGTCCACCTGCTGTTCCACAGATAGCTATTCAATACGCCGCAGGAATAGGAAACGGTTTTGGATAAAGCGTCCCCAAAGCCAAACACGCTGTTAAAAAGTGCGAACACCAGCAGATCGATGGCGGTGTTTAAGATACCCACCACGTTGAACTTCAAAAACTGCTTCAATGGCTCCCAATACCGCTTCATATTACGCTCCATACATCAGGTTGCCGCCGGGTACGTATTTGAGGAATTGCGCATAACCGACGGGAATCTCAAAGCCCGAAAGCCCGGGATACAGCAGTAGGAAGAGTACCACCGCCGCGGCCATCCACGCCCACTTCACCCATTTGATGCTTGGGTTCTTCCGCTCCCAGTCCTGCAGCAGGAATACACCACAGAACACGATAAACGGAACGGTCGCGAAGAAGTGATAAATAAATGTGCAACGCGTCACCAGCACCCAAGGCAGGAAGTTCGCCGCGGCCCCCACAAACAGGACGGTGATGCCGGGGTCGCTTTTTGTTCTGCGCATGGCGCGGCTAACGATCAATGCAACCGTCGCCACCGTGCACACCCACCACACCGCGGGATTTCCCGAAGCGGTGAGGGTAGCAAACTGTCCCTCCGGGAGGCCTGTGCCCTGGAAATACCACATGGGCCGGAATGTAAATGGCCATTGCCACCAGGTGGATTGATACGGATGCGTCGCTTCGAGCGTACTGTGGTAATCCCACATA
The DNA here is from genome assembly GCA_023416175.1 of Bacillota bacterium. Taxonomy (GTDB): domain Bacteria; phylum Bacillota; class Clostridia; order Christensenellales; family CAG-138; genus JAEYLA01. The sequence continues at coordinate 2,637 of JAEZIE010000141.1, read as the reverse complement.
TACTTCTGGTAATACCCAACATCTTTTAGGGTGTGCTGCCCTACACTGAGCATATAAGGCAAATAGGAAAGTACATAAACAATGACAGGGATTACAATGAAGAATACACAGCAGAACAGCAGGGTTTTGAGGACGTTATCCCAAAAACCCTTCGCCTTTCCCATCAGCGCCATATCGTTGGAGTCCATGGCCGCACGGTATTCGCGGAAGCGCTTTATAAAGGAAAGCACCAGCAACACCGCAAGGCCGCCGCCCGCGTAGATACAGATCCATTTGGAGGCTGCTCCCAAAGCAAAGAAAACGCCAGCAAGCCCAAGCGGTTTCAGTGTTGCTTTCAGTCCGTCCGTATAAAAGCTCATGCAATAATACTGGTACATGAAGTAGTACATGAGCAGGATAAAAAACACGGCGTAGACGTCGATGGTAGCGATTCGCGTTTGCGTAAAATGCATGAAGTCAAACGCAAATAGAACAGCACCCAGCAGCGCATATTCAGAGTTTTTAAATAGCCGCTTGCCAAACGCATAGAATATTGGCACCATGCCAATGCCAAAGAGCGTACCTACGATACGCCATCCAAACGGGTTCATACCGAAGACCGCGATCCCCACCATGATGAACACCTTGCCAAGCGGCGGGTGCGTATTTTCATATGGCTCCATGCCCGTGAAATGCTCATAACCTGTACGCGCATGGTACAGCTCGTCAAAATACATGCCATTGAAGCTGGAAGGGTGCTCGGGAACGGTATCCTGCTCGTCCACCAAAAGCGCTGCACTTGTATCCGCGCCTTTGGGGATCAGCAGATTTCCAGAGACGTCAAAGAACGCAAGTTCCCGAATGGCCAGTTTGCCGGTATAGTTGACCACTTGCAGGGACTTCGTTGTAAGGTTTGCGGCCTCTTCATGCCAACGGAACATCTCGTCAAACCGGAGATCGTAGGTAACTTCGCTGCCGTCATCCGCGATGAGCTGCAGTGTACCTTCTGCAATGCCGCCGAATATCCAGTATTTTGAGATGGTAACCGGCGCGTCAAACGTAAGCGTTACGGTTTTCCCGGGCTGTTCGCTGATCAATTCACTTTCGGGTGCTAAGAGCGACCCCAAGTTAAACAGCGCAATGGCCGCGTATAGGAGCGTCAGCCCCCAGCAATAGAGCTGATCTTTTTTCGTAAAGCGCAGTTTTCTTTCATAGGGCTTCTGCGCAATGAGTTTTTGTACAGGAGTAGTACGCTGTTTGGGTTCCTCTGTTTTTTTGTCCTTCATGGAATCCAACAGCGCAGATTTTTTGATGTCGCCCTTTATTACGATATGATAGGCTGCATAGCACAGGTAAGCAAACAGCAGCACGTTGAGAAGCGAGCCAACCCTGGTGAGCGTTTCATACCCGCTCTGCCGCAATTCCTGGTGGTCCACAATGACAAACGCGCACAGCACGTTCATTAGCACGGTAACGCTGAACCCCAGGAACGTGATATAAAGACGCCTGTCGTTGTAATAGAGCCCTGCCAGCAGCAGCAGCAGCAACGCCGGAAAGATGTAGCGTTCATGCATATAGAGGCCGATGGTAAACAGCGCGCAAATGAGAAATGCCGCTGCAAGCAGAAGGATACCCTTCTGCCCTTTTTTACGCCCTGCATGGTATAGGAATATGGAAGCCGCCACCGAAAGCGCAATGCCGATATACCCCCATACCTCATAGGAGAAGAGGAACGGGACTTCTTCTATGCTCCTCCAGTTTCCGCCTATCAGCGCGAACAGGTTGAATGCCTCCACGCTGGCGTACGGGTAGGAAGTAGCGGTACCTAAATATTTTTCCTTCAACCAGCCGAACCCCTGTCCGTTTCCAAACGGAAGCGCAAGCAGCAAAATGACCGCGACCGCTGCGGCTACCGAAAGCACCATATGCAAGAGCTGCTTTTTCCAATTTCCCTTGTTCAGCTCCAGAAAGTATGCTGCGGCAAGAAGCGGCCCGAACATCAGCGCCTGCGGTTTCATCAAAATCGCTAAGCCAAAGAGTGCGCCGGCTGCAATTTTGCGCTCTGTCATAAACAGCCAAAGCACGCCGAACATGCACAGGGTAAGCAGCGAATCGATCTGCCCCCAGCCGCCTGAAACGAACGCGAACACAGGATTGAAGGCAATAATCGCCAGTAACAGCATCGCACGGCTGTTGGGTACACTAAGTTTTCGCGCGATACGGTAGACGAGATACGCTGAGAACAGATCCGCCACAATGGCGGGAAGCTTGATGATCAACACCATGGCCGCGCCGCCCTGCGGCAGTTGCAGGAGTTTCCCTATACCGCCAAGCAGCCAAAGCACATACATGTATCCGGGCGGGTAATCCGCAAACATGCCGCTAAAATAGAAGCCCGATGGGCCATTTTCCACCATATTTCCCGCCCAGCCTAAAAAGCAGGCCAAATCCGTGCTGTGCCCGATAAATATGAAGGAAAATGCCATACGCAGCATAAAGGCCGCAAACATGATTAAAAGAACCTGCTGCCTCTGCCTGTCCTCCATGAATCCGGCCATGGACGCAACGCGTATGGTTTTGCGGTACAGCAGCGTAAAGATACCCGCGACAAACGCCGTCGCCACCCAAATCAAGAACAGACTTGGTACAGATGTGTTA
>JAEZIE010000076.1 GCA_023416175.1 Bacillota bacterium | reverse complement strand
CAGAAGACAAGGTTCTTTTCATCCGCTTCCGGCGTGGGATGCGCGGGGATTTCTTCTACCGGCTTATACGCCATGGCCAGAACACGGTAGGCCTGGGAGGCAAGCGCCTTATTTTCCTTCAATATATTTGTGACGTCCGCACCCGTCATGGCGGAAACTGTGCCGTCCCGGCGCAAAACATGCGTGCAGCGCTCCACCAGAATATCCGGCGCGCCCTTGGTAAACGCGGCGTACCCGCTTTCCGCCATTTGGTGGAACGTGGTCATCAGCTTGCGCTGGGAATCGAACGGGATTTCCTGTAAACGGGGCAGTTTTTGGTTGTGCGCCTCCTGCTTCACGCCCGCTTTGGCTGCGGCCACAATCATGGCGCCCTCCGTCGGGTCGCCGACGATACGCCATTCGTCCGTGTCATTTTCCATCACATGCTCAAGCCGCGCGTCGTTGCACAGCGCCATGACGTCAATTAGGCGGCTTACGGCGGGCTCATTATCCATATCAAGCGCCGCATCGTTTGCCGTAAGCGCGCCCACGGGGTTGTAGCCATCCCCTTGAACGTCGATCGAAAGGCCGGGCACATATATTTTTACGATCGTCATCTGGTTCTGCGTGAGCGTACCGGTCTTATCGGAACAGATGACGGTGGTGCTGCCCAGCGTTTCCACGGCGTGCAGCTTTTTCATGATGGCGTTCTTTTTCGCCATGCGCTGCATGCCCAACGCAAGCACGATTGTTACAACCGCGGGCAGGCCTTCCGGTATGGCGGCGACAGCGAGGCTGACGGCCGTCATGAACATTTCGAGGATCGGCTCCCCGCGCAGTAACCCCATCGCGAATACGATGGCGCAGATGACAAGGCAGCCCGTGCCCAAAAGCTTACCCATTTTCGCAAGCTTTTTCTGGAGCGGCGTGTCCTCCGCCTCTTCGTCCTGTATCATTTCCGCGATCTTGCCGATTACGGTGTTCATGCCCGTAGAGGTGACGATGCCGCTGCCCCTGCCATAGGTGACGAGCGTGCTCATGAACCCGGAATTGATCTGGTCGCCCAGGCCCACATCGCCTTTCAACTCCGCCTCCGCGTGCTTTTCTACGGGTACGGATTCGCCCGTGAGCGCGGCTTCTTCCACCTTGAGATTCACGGTGGAAATCAGCCGCACATCGGCGGGTACATAGTCTCCCGTTTCCAATATGATTGTATCGCCGGGTACCAGCTCGCGTGCGGGGATGGTTACAGGCTCTCCGTCGCGCAATACCTTGGCGTTGGGCGCGGACATCTTTTTTAGGGCTTCGAGCGCCTTGCCCGCGCGGTACTCCTGAATGACGCCCAACACCGCGTTGATGATGACGATACCCAATATGACGATGGCGTCCGTCACTTCTCCCACCAATATGGAGACAACGCTGGCGACGATCAGGATAATGACCATATAGTCCTTGAGCTGCTCCAAGAACATCTGGAACACGCTGGCCCCCTTTTTCTGCTGCAGCTCGTTGGGGCCATACTCCTCCAGGCGGCGTTTTGCTTCTTTGGAAGTCAGGCCGGTCTGCGCGCTGGCGCCAAGCTCTTTATACACGTCGTGGGCATTCAATTCATACCAGTTTGGTCGTTCCAACAGTCAGCACCTCTTTCTGTCCATTTTATTGGGGCATGGCTCCGCCGTTAAGGTTGGTAAATACCATACAAATCCGGAACAACGCAGTATCTTTTCCATATTATACATGATTTCGCCCGCATGCGCAGCAAAATACCCTGAGCCCATGCCGTTTCAAAAACGACTCTTTATTCTTTCTTCATATGTTATACGACAAATTTACACCCTCTTTATGGGTATTCTGATACGCTATACCCATAAGCTGGAATAATCCCAAGACGGCGCAAATATGGAGAAAGGGAGGACCATATGCGCTTAAGGGAAAGGGAAGTCTGGCAATGATAAATAAGATGGGGAGGGTATCAAAATGAATCCAATTCTATTGTTCGTGGAAGTCATCGGGGGCATCCTTGCAATCTACTTGCTCATATTTAAGATATTAGGTCTCCGGGTGATTGCTTCCAACGAGGTGGCGGTGGTGGAAAAGTGGTGGAGCTTTAAAGGCTCGCTCAAAGATTCCATTATAGCGCTGGGGGGTGAAGCGGGATACGCGCCAGATTTACTGCGCGGCGGTATCCATTTTCGGTCGGTGCTGATGTATAAGATACACAAGTATCCGCTCATCACAGTGCCGCAGGGGCAGATTGCCTACTTGTTCGCGAGGGACGGACAGCCGCTTGCTCCCACACAAACGCTGGGCCGTATTGTGGCCGAAGCGAACAACTTCCAGAATGTGACCGGCTTTTTAAAGAACGGCGGACAGAGGGGCCCCCAGCGCGGGATATTGCGTGAAGGTACGTACGCCATCAATTTGGCGCAGTTTATCGTTATCACGTCCAGCGATATCAAATCCATCGCCGCCACCTCCAAACAGGAGCTTGCGGAATTGGTCAGCATGCAGAAGACGCTATCTGAGCGCAACGCATTTACGCCGGTGGTCATCATGGGGCGCGGGCAGGAAAGTAGCGATTTGATGGGCATTGTCACCGTGCATGACGGCACCCCCATCGACCAGGGCGAGATTATTGCGCCCGACGTGGGAGAAGGCCACGCAAGCTTTCAGGATCCCGAAAAATTCCTGGAGCTTGGCGGCAGGCGCGGCAAGCAGATCCAGGTGTTGACCGATGGTACGTATTACGTCAACCGCCTGTTCGCTACCGTTGAGTTCCGGGCTAAGACGGTCGTACCGATCGGCTTTGTTGGCGTTGTGGTTTCCTTCTTCGGCAAAGAGGGCGTGGATACTACAGGGCTTGATTACAAGCACGGGGAGCTTGTGCAGGTGGGCTGCAAGGGCGTACTGGAAAAACCGCTGATGCCGGGCAAATACGCGTTCAATACCGACGC
>JAEZIE010000043.1 GCA_023416175.1 Bacillota bacterium | reverse complement strand
GACGGTACTAAAAAGGAGTACGGTTCCCGGCTGATTGCCCAGGAATTTACCAAGCCGGAGTATTTGATCGGACGGCCTTTGGGTACGACCAATCTTTCCGCCACAAGCGAAGAACAAAAGGCGCTTGTGCAGGAACGCATCGATTGGTGGCATGCTTTTGAGCCGAACGGCGCGGCGAAAATACCCATGGATCTTGTTACAGCCTCGGGCAGCGGAGTAGACCCTCATATATCGCCGGAAGCCGCAGAATACCAGGTGACTCGGATTGCGTCTGCAAGGGGAATGGAAGAGGATGCGGTGAGAAGCGTTATTCGGCAATACACAAAAGGAAGGTTCTTGGGAATATTGGGGGAGCCTGCCGTCAATGTGCTTGAGGTGAATCTGGCCCTAGACGGACTGCTCTGATTTCCATAAGTGTAACGCCGTAGTATAATCTCAATAGGATGGTGGTTGGATGGAAAATCAGGAAAGACGTCCCGATCCGGACGCCATTTTGGAACAGTTGCGCGGCGAAACGGAAGACGGGCAGGGGAAACTGAAAATTTACTTTGGCTATGCGGCGGGCGTGGGGAAGACCTATGCCATGCTTGACGACGCGCGGGAACAGTATAAATGCGGTGTGGATGTGCTAATTGGATATGTGGAGCCACACACAAGGCCGGAGACGATGCAGTTGCTGCAGGGGCTTCCGTCCTTGCCGCCCCGTACGCTGCAGTACCGGAATATCGAGCTAAAGGAATTCGACCTTGATGAGGCGCTTAAGCGGAAACCTCAGCTGATATTGGTGGATGAGCTTGCTCACTCGAACGCCGAAGGTGTGCGCAACCGCAAGCGTTATCAGGATATTGAGGAACTTTTAAATGCGGGCATTGACGTATACACCACCGTTAACGTCCAGCATATCGAAAGCCTTAACAACATCATTGAAGATATTGCCAAGGTAAGCGTTCGGGAAACGGTGCCGGATTTTATATTTGACCGGGCGGATACCGTCAAACTTGTGGATATCGACCCAGAGGAGCTTCTGCGTCGTTTTGCAGAGGGCAAAATCTACCGGCCGGAGCGTGCGCAGACTGCAATGCACAACTTCTTTACCAAGGAGAATTTGCGGCTTTTGCGTGAGGTCGCCATGCGCAAGGTGACGGATAGAATAAGCAATGAAAATCACGAGCGTCATTTATCCAACAAAATGGCAAATACCAAGCTGTTGGTGTGCATTGGCGCATCCCCTTCCTCCGCACGGGGCATTCGTTGGACGGCGCGGGCGGCAGAGGCATTTTATGCCCCATGGGCTGCCGTGTATGTGGAAACGATCGAAAGCGAATACCTGACCAACGAACAAAAGAAGAATATCCGCGCCAATATGGAGTTGGCTGAGCAGATGGGGGCGGAAATCGTCACATTGTCCGGCCATGATATCGCGGTTGCCGTTGCCGAATACGCCAAGCTTTCCGGCATTACCAACATTGTCGTCGGCAAAAGCCGGGACAAGAAGACGCTCAAAAGTCTGTTTGACATTGATTTTGAGGATAGACTGATTTCGCTTTTGCCAAACATTGAGGTGCATATCATCCCTGGGCAAAGCGCACGGGGCACCTACAAAAAACCAAAGAAGTTCGAATGGACGCGCCATTTCAGCCTGACCTGGAGGGACGCCTTTAAAACGCTCGGTTTTCTGGTGGCAGCTACGTTTCTTTGTTTTGGGCTGAGGCATCTTGATATCGGCGATCAGAATTTGATCATGGTCTATATTCTTTCGGTACTGCTGGTATCACGAGCCACAGAAGGGTATCTACCCAGCATGATTGCGTCGGTATTAAGCGTACTGTTCTTCAACTTTTTTTTCACCACGCCGTACTATACATTCAATGCCATACAGCAGGGGTATCCAATTACGTTTCTCATCATGCTGCTTGCGGCGCTGATTACTAGCACACTGACCGTAAAAATGAAAACCCAGGCGAGGCTTGCCGTACAGCGGGAACGACGTACGGATGTGCTGTATGAGATCAATAAAAAACTCCTCGCTACGCGCGGGCTTGATCAAATCGTCGAGCTGATGAACGAATACATCGTCAATCTATTTGATCGCTCCGTCGTCGTGTACATGGTCGACCCGGAACAGGGTGCAAACGGCAATTTTCAGCAGGCGCAGGGAGAGGAGGATGCCTCCTTTATGCAGTCTGCGGATGAGCAGGCAGTCGCACATTGGGTGTTTGTCAACCAAAAGCGGGCCGGTGCGGGGACGGATACACTCATGGGCGCGGGTGCTTTCTACATGCCGGTGATTTCTTCGCGGAGGGTGCTTGCCGTGATTGGGCTATCCTGCCTGAAGGGGAATATGGACCATGGCGGCCGCCTGTTCCTGAGGATGATCGCCTCCCAGCTTGCCATGGCGCTTGAGCGGCAGCGGCTTTCCGACCAACAGCGTGAAATATTGGTAGAGGCGGAAAAAGAAAAAATGCGCAGCAACCTGCTGCGGGCCATATCGCATGATCTCCGCACACCCCTGGCTGGTATTTTGGGGGCCAGCGCCACCATACGCGAAAACGGGAAAGACCTGGACGGAGCCACTTTTGATAAGCTGGTTGCAAGCATACAGGAGGAATCACAGTGGCTCATTCATATCGTGGAAAACCTCCTTTCCGTCACCCGCATCAACGAGGGAGGCACCAAAGTCACAAAATCGCGGGAGGCCGCTGAGGAAGTGGTGGCGGAGGCTGTCGGCCGCGTGAAAAAGCGGTTTCCGCAGCGCGCCATTTCCGTACAGGTTCCGGATGAGCTTCTGGAAGTGCCTATGGACGCCACCCTGATTGCGCAGGTGCTCATCAACCTTTTAGAAAACGCCGTCCAGCACTCCCCGGAAGAGTCTGAGGTGACCGTAGAGTTGAAGAAAATAGAGGATACCGCGGTGTTTCAGGTGCTGGACAGCGGCAAGGGCATCCCCAAGGAGGACCTGCCGTATTTATTTGAAAACTACGTCCCGCATGGCAGCAGACCATCCGATGCTTCGCGCGGGATGGGGATCGGGCTTTCCATTTGCATGTCCATCATCAAAGCGCATAACGGCAAAATGGAGGCAGAGAACAGAAAGGAAGGCGGCGCGGTATTCCGCTTTGCGCTGCCGCTGGAAGGGAGTGCACCCATATGATCACCAAGCCGCTGATTTTAGTGGTGGAGGACGACGAGACAATCGCAAGCTTTATTTCGGCTAATCTGACCGCCAACCATTACAGCGTGGTCAAAACGTCGAAAGGGCGGGAAGCGCTGGAACTGGCTGCCTCCCGTGTGCCCGATCTTATTCTCCTGGACTTGGGCTTGCCGGACATGGACGGAATAGAGGTGCTAAAAGGCGTACGCAAATGGTCGCGCGTGCCCATCGTCATCGTGTCCGCGCGCGGGCATGAGCGGGAGAAGGTGCAGGCGTTGGACCTGGACGCGGATGATTATATCGTAAAGCCTTTTGGAACGTCCGAGCTGCTTGCAAGGATACGCACGGCGCTTCGGCACAGCGCGAGGGCGGCGGAAGGGAACTCGCCAACGAGCCATGCCGTTAAAATCGGGGAACTGGAAATTGATTATAACAAGCGTACCGTCACGCTTGCGGGGCAGAATGTCCACTTGACGCCAATCGAATATAAAATACTTGTCCTGCTCTCCCAAAACGCAGGCAAGGTGCTTACCCATGATTTTATCATCCGGGAGATCTGGGGGCCGTACGCCAACGAAAGCCATACGCTGCGGGTCAAT
>JAEZIE010000234.1 GCA_023416175.1 Bacillota bacterium | reverse complement strand
ATCATAAATTGCTCCTTACCAAGCAGGTTATAATCCTGCTGCAGCGCCCGGTAGGGGTGGGAGTTCCCGTTTAAGCGCGCCGTTGCGCCGTTCATCACGCCCCGCAAGTCCGGTGTCGCCTGTAAATAGCAGCGCTTATGTTTCAGGCAGCGGATGATAAATATGCCCATATCCGGCTTCGTCAACTTATATTGCTGCTTTAATTCCTTTCTTCTGTCCATGTTTCTCCCTCTCTTCTTCGCTTTTCATTCACCCAATAGCGGCTGCCGTCCGGTATCCGTTCCAAAAGACCATAGTCAATCAGCAGGCGGCGCAAAACAAAGTAGTCCCCGAATGTATGCCATGCGTCGATCACTGCGTTGACTTCTTTTTCCGTATAGACCCGTGCCGTTTCAAATTTCCCGCAAAGGTATTCTAATACCGGAATTTTGGTTCGGTTCGGGACGGGAATTTGTTTGATCCTACCGTTGCCGTCCAGAAAAACGGCGATGCTTCTTGTTGCCATAGATTCACCTTCTGTTTTTAGTAAACTAGTAATTTACTAAATGATAATAGGCGAATTTTGCTTTTCTGTCAACCAGTTTTCGCATGTTAAACGTCGTCACGCGGCAGGCGCTAAATATTGACCCCAAAGGGTTCTTGCTCTTATCAAGCAAAAAGCCGCCGGCATTCAGGCTGCCAGGCGGCTTTTGCATATCATGAAGTTGTTTTATCTACGCCACGGTCACCGTGCCGTCCGGCTCCACGTTTACTTGCATGCCGGTCTTGACGTAGCGCAAAAACTCATCGCCCAGCGAATCTACGGTGGGCATGGAGCGATCCGTCCATACGTCGGCGAGTATCGCGCCCGCGGCAGCAAGCGAATCGATGGGTTTTGAAAACAGCAAGCACGCAGGCTGCTGGCCTAAAGCTGCGGCGCAGTAGAGCACCATTCCGCCGGTGGTGGAGCCTATGGTCTGCGGCATGCACAGGGCGGCGCCCGCCATGGGCTTTTTGTAAAGCGCCGCGTTGTTCTGGTCCGAGCAAACGGCTTTTTTATCCCCAGACATCAGGCTCTTTTGAAAGCTTGCAAGCGTATTGAACCCCTGTGTGGATACAAGCGCCACAGCCTCGGCTTTGCCGGGCACAACGGCGCGGCCTTTGAATGTCTTCATGCGTCTAAGCCCCCTTTTGTGAGCAATGCGAGAATTTCGGCGTCTGTGTGGTAGCGCGCGCTGGTGTATGTGCGCAGCTTGTTGGAGTTGGTCACAACCGGTACTTTTGCGCATAGCGGGTTGTTCATGTACATGAGCGGGCAGATGTCGGAAACCACCACGCCTGCCGCCGTAAGCTGCTTGAATTCCGGCGTTTGTTCAAACGCGCCTTTTACATCGGGTGCTGCCGTAAACACAGTGGGGATCAACGTCTTTTTGCGGTTGGCGGCTTTGAGGGCGGCAAGCAGGTGCGCCGTCCAGTCCTTTAGCTGAGCCATAGAGAGGTGCGGGCAGCCCACAAAGCAGAGCTTGGGGGTAGCAGCAGGGTCCTTCCAGATGCATGGATAGCTCTCGCGCACGCGTCTTAGTTCCGCGTCGTCCACAATATAACGCCCTGCATCCGGCTGCAGAAGCGCGCGGCCTTCGCGTCTTGCTTCGGGCGTAAGCCCCTCAATATGATAGAGGCCCACCGCGCCATTGGAAGCGGTGGCTGCTCCCATATCTTTCAGGTAAGCCTTTGCCCGGTCCGTCAGCCCATCCGGGAAGAAGCGGTCAAGACCTACGATATACGGCACGTCCTCCATCACATGAAGGCCAATGGCACTGCCCAGCACCTGCGCTTCGGGCAGCGTATCGGTTGTAACTTCCACCAGCCATTTCGCCTTACGGCCTTCATCGGTCAGCAGGCCAAAATAGGGGACGTACCCTACGATGCTTCCAAACAGTTCAATAATACCCGAGTTGCGGTTGCACCGCGCGCCGAGAACGCTGTTGGCATATACCACCGCGCTGCTTTCCGCCCAACTTAACACGTCGCCTTCGTTGGGAATATTGCCCACTTCATCCATGTAGCAGGTACAGGTGAACGCGCTGGGGCTTAAAATACCAAGCTCCAAGAGCTGGTTCTCATAGGAGGCCTGCTTGGAATACATAGCGTTGAATACCAGCTTCTGCAGCGCGTTTTGCGGTACGTTGGGGTCCAGCGGGCGCGGGTCCGCACTGAACGCCTGGCCGGAAAGCGCGCCGCCATCAATCAACTGCTGCATCAACGCGTACACCGGTTTCATAACGGAAAGGCCGAAGCTTGTCACAAGATGGCCGTACTTGCCTGTAACGGGAACCATTTTTGTTGCGCCGAAGGTTTCCCCGTACATGACCAGCGTCTTCATCACTTTTTGCAGCGCTTCTCCTTTGGCGCCATCCAACAGCGCTTGTTGTTCCACGGTAAGTTGCATGTCGCCACCCCCTAGACGCGCGCGGCAAGCGCATATGCGGCACGGGTTGCCTCGAGCACCTTGCCCGCACTGAAGCTGTCGCCGATGTAATAGAGCTCATCCGCCGCACGCGTGCGCTGCGCTTCAAAGAACAGCGCGTCGTCGGGCTTGCCTCCCATCGCCAGTACCACTAGATCGGCCCTGAGCGTTTCATCCTGTTCTTCCGGCCCAATCTTCTTGGCAAGCGGGTTCTCAATGTTCTTGGGCAGTATCGGTTGCCAGGTGTTGTAGGGATCGGGAACCCCGTCGGATACGTTGCGACGGATGGACACGGAATTTGTATCAAACCCCGTCACTTTGGCGCAGTTGTACGCCTTAACGCCTTCGCGCTTCATGTAATGCAGCAGA
>JAEZIE010000232.1 GCA_023416175.1 Bacillota bacterium | reverse complement strand
TACGTGCTGCCCATCCGTGAGTACGGCATGAAAGCGCCGGTGAAGCTGGAGAAGTTTTTAAAAGGGCTATAGATTACCCGAAAGCGAGGGCCATACAATGAAACAACGCTTACTATCCATGCTCCTCTGCCTGGTTTTGCTTTTTGCGGCAATCCCGTCCCTTGCCGCGCCAAGCATTGAGGAACGGGCGCGTTTGCAGGGCCTCGCGAGCGAGGCGTTGCAGGAGCTGATGAAAATTTGGGACGATACGATGCCCGCGGGAAAGAGATACCCGGACGACGTGGCAGGCTTGTATATCACGGACAACTACAAGGCCGCCGTCGTGCTGGTGCGCGGGGCGACTGCGGTGCGCAAAAACGAGATCCGTGCGCTTGTCACAAAACCCGAGGTTATTGTGTTTAAAAGCGCGAAATACTCCTACAACGAGCTTTCCGCCATTGGGGATCAAATCGATTCCGACGGTTCCTTTGAGCTTGTGTGGTGGGGCGTCGGGGAGTATGAAACGGAAAACGCCGTTATGGTAGGCGTCTATTACGGCGGAAAATTGGCGGCGCAAAAGTATTTTAAGGGCTATGGCGATAAGGTGAAGGTTTTGGAAAGCGAGCGGGAGTCGCTGCTCATTGAGCCGCCGGGAGGCGCGGACTTAAACGAAGCTTGGCTGCGAAATACTTTTCCCAAGCTGCGCAGCATGGAGTCTACGGAGACCCGCTTCGTGTTCGCCTCCGCTCCCAAGGTAACAAAGACCCGCGCCGTGCTCAATAAGAAGGGTGAAAGCCTAACGCTGTACCGCTTTGAAACCGAGAAGGACCTACAAAAGGTCAATGCCATGATCAAGGGCAATACCCTGGTGTACGGCGGCAAGGCCGTATATGTGGATACGTTGCTCCCGGCGACGTACTATATCTACCCGGAAGGCAAGGCGATCGCCCTCTATTGTGGAGCGGATACGGCGGTGGATAAAAAGCTGAAGGAGACCTATGAGGTCGTGGGTATTTATGGCGGATATTTTGATGACCGGCATAAGATCGTCTCCGCGGATGGGAGCTCCACTGCCACGCCGTCCAGGTATGAACTGCCTCCCGCAAACATAAAGGCGTTATCAAAAAGGGCGGATAGCGCCTACGTGGTCAAAGTAAAAAGAGTTCCTGCGTGGGGAGAAGGTGTAGATATAAAAGGCTCATACGAATTGGAGGTAACACAAAACATCAAGGGTGCCGCGCACACGTCGTTCAGGCTTATGGATTGGCCGGGCGTTATGCATGAGGGAAGGTCGTATGTGATCTTTATCCGGCATATCGCTACGCAAAACGGCAGTACGAGGATTATCTATGGGGATGGGGTCTACCATTCCACATTCGAAATCGACGACCACGGTTACGTGCTGCCCATCCGTGAGTACGACATGAAAGCGCCGGTAAAGCTGGAGAAGTTCTTAAAAGGTCTGTAAATTGCTGAACGTGAAAGTGAGGACTGTATATGAAAAAGCGATTATTATCTATACTCCTTTGCCTGGTTTTGATTTTTGCAGCAGTCCCAACGCTTGCCATGCCAAGTATTGAGGAGCAGGCACGCTTCCAGGCTCCGGCAATCAGTACGCTGCAAGCGCTCCGAGAAAGTTGGAGCAATACAGTGCCTTCAGGGAAGACATATCCGGACGATGTTGCGGGGCTATACGTTACGGACGACTATAAGGCGGCGGTGGTACTGGTGCGCGGGGCGACCGAGGCTCGTAAAAACGAAATCCGCGCTCTGGTGCAAACGCCTGAGCTGCTTGTTTTCAAAAACGCGAAGTATTCCTACAATGAGCTGGAGGCAATCAAAGATAAAATTGACACCGACGGAACATTTGAACTTGTGTCTCGGAGCGTAGGGGAGTTAGAGACAGAAAATGCCGTTATAGTAGAGGTCTATTATGGCGGTAAAGCGGCGGCAAAGGCGTATTTTAAAAAGTATGGGGATAAGGTAAAGGTTACAGAGGGGGAAATGTTCACGCTGTACATCGATCCGGAAACGGCCATATTAAACGAGGCCTGGCTGCGGGAAAACTTTCCCAAGCTGCGCAGTATGGAAACCACAGAGACCCGCTTTGTGTTTGCCTCCGCGCCCATAGCCATCAAGACCCGCGCTGTTCTCAACAAAAAGGGCGAGAGCCTTACGCTGTACCGCTTTGAAACCGAGAAGGACCTGCAAAAGGCCAACGCCATGATCAAGGGCAGTACGCTTGTCTTTGCCGGAAAAACGGTGTATGTTGATAGCAAGTTCCCAGTAACATACTATTTCAATACAAAAGAGAACACCATAGCGCTCTATTGCGGTGCAGATTACGGGGTGCATACCACGCTCATAAAAACATTCCAAACGGCCGGAACGTTTGGCGGCTATTTTGATGCGCGGCATGGGATTACCGCACCGGATGGAATGGACATTGCCGCTCCTCAAATGGGATATCCGGAAAACCTGAAGCAAATCAGGAAAGATACGGACAGCGTCTACATCGCCACCGTAACGCGCGTACCTTCGTGGAACGGACATTCTATCAACGGCTCCTATGCGCTGGATGTAAAAAAGATGGTGCGCGGCATTGAGCGCACCTCGCTCAAGCTTTCCGACCTATGGCCGGGCGTGATGATAGAGGGAAGAACCTATGTCGTTTGCGTCAAGCATGTGGCTACGGAAAACGGCGCGACCAAGCTTCAGCTTGCGGATCGGTTGTACAAATCGGCCTTTGAAATCGATGACAAGGGCTACATACTCCCCATCCGCAACTACGGCATGAAAGCGCCGGTCAAGCTGGATACGTTCTTAAAATCCATATAGGCTCCTCCAAGGTATATACCCATACGGAAACATCCTGTGTGTTTTGTAATAGTATGATACATACCTGTCATGAGGAGGTGATCCCTGTGTCAAGAGACGGTTGGCACAGAGGCGGATGCAGCAGGCGTTCCTGCCCCAGATGGCCCGGCAATAGCCGCGGGTGCCGCATCCGGGCCGGTATCTGGTTTTGAGTTCTAGCGAAACAAAATAGCGCCACGGGATTTTCCCGTGGCGCTTCTGCTATTTTAGTTTATTACAGCCCTGCGGCAATTTCCAGCGCCTTGTTTACCGCCTTGATGACGGCAGTAGAGCTGACGGTAGCGCCCGAAAGCGTATCCACCTCAACCGGCGCGGTCTTACCTGCAAACTGCGCCTGGAAGGCTTCGTCAGTCAGCACGCGCTCGCCCAGGCCCGGGGTTTCCGCAAAGCCTTCTTCAAGCACCTGGATACCGCCGATGGTGCCATCGGCAAGCACGCCTACCTTCACGGAGATCGGTCCGCCGTAGCCCTGCTCGCTTACCTGGACGATCACGCCCTGATCGGCGGTCCACAGCGCGTCAGCGCCTTCGGGAGCGGTAGCTTCTGTTACGTTGGTAGCGCCGGGCAGGAGCTTTGCCTCAGGAGAGGCAACGGCTGTCGCCTTGCTCGGGTCAAGGAAGGGCTGGGCAGCCTGGAGCGCATCGTTTACTGCAGCGATGACGGCAGAGGAACTCACGGTAGCGCCGGAAATGGTATCTGCGTTTTCGCCCGCCTTTACTTCGCCGGTAAGGCCTTTGAACTGTTTGAGGAATTCCTTATCCATCACGCGGGAGCCAAGGCCAGTGGTTTCTAAGAAACCTTCCTCGGTAATGGCAACGCCCGCGATAGCGCCGCTGTGCGCAACACCGACCTGCACCTGGATTTTGCCGCCGTACCCTTCTTTGGATACAAACACCACGCAGCCTGCGTCGGAACTATAGATTGCGTCGATGCCTGCGGGCGCTGATTCTTCCTGCTTGGTGGTAGCGCCGGGAAGTATGCCGCCGAACACAAGGTCTTCGGGGCCTTCCTCTTCTTCGCCGAGGCCTAAGACTTCTTCTATGACATAGGCCGCCGCCTTGTTCACGCCGGAAACCACCGCGCTGGAGCTGATGGTAGCGCCGGTGATGGCGTTCACACCCTCATTAAGGGCGACGGGGGCGGCAAGGCCCGCAAACTGGCTGGTAAACGCAGGGTAGAGCACGTTTTCACCAAGGCCGGGAGTCTCACTGAACTTATCGCCGCCCACGGTAACGCCGGTGATGTTGCCTTCCATGTCTACGCCTACGGTGATGTCAATGGGTCCGCCATAGCCATTGACGGTAATCTTTGCCACATGGCCGATTGTTTTATTATCCGCAACAGCGGCGTAGCAATGGGTGACTTCCGCGCCTTCCGCCAGAGGAAGCTCGGTAAAGCCTTTCCCCTCGGGGAATACTTTAAGCAGCGCGGTTTTCTGCATGGCAGCAACCTGATCTGCGGCTTTTTCAGCGGTAATGGAATTGATGAGGACCAATAGCCCCCCGGCAACGATGGCAATGGCCACCAAAACCAACCATGCCGGTATGCGTTTTTTCATGCGTGTTCTCCCTTCGGTATTTGCTCCTGCAATATTATAGCGTCCCCAACCGGGTCAGACCCTAAGAGGCTGCTTTATAGCTTTGTTTCGCCGGGTGTAAGCGTTGCTTCTTGCGAAAGGCTATTTCCGGGCTTTTTTTTTGCCTTGTTGATATCGTATGCTTCGATGCCCCTGATGGCGGATTTAGCGGCGATGCCGGTCAAAAGCCCGGTTACAATACCTGCAAGCAGCAGCACGGGCAAATATCCAAGCAATGCGCGGGATTGCACCACCAGGCATGCGGCAAGGATCTGGCCAACGTTATGGCTTACGCCGCCCGCTATGCTGACCCCGATGATGCTAAAGCCGTTGATACGGCGTAGCAGCAGCATAACAGCGAGGCTTAATATTCCGCCCGCAAAGCTGTAGAGCATGCCGGAAAGCCCCGCGAACAAGAAACCGGAAAGCAGCACCTTCATTACCATCAAAAGTACTGTGCCCTTTACGTCCATCAGATAAATCGCATAGAGCAATACGGTGTTTGCAAGCCCCAGCTTAATGCCGGGCGCCGTTGCCGCTATGGGAATAAAGCGTTCCACCCAGCCGAGCACAAGCGCAACCGCCGTGAGCATGCCAAAGCGGGTAATGGTCTTTGCGTTCATTGTTCATCCCCCGCAACAAGCTCCACGGACACCTGGTTGGGCAGGCAGATGATCCAGCTTCCAAGAACACGTGATTTGTAGTTATCCAATGTCACTTCACCCTGCTTGATACAATCCTGATTGTGACAGGTGGCGGAGTGCATCACGGCGCCATCCTCGGTAATATTGAGTTCATTCACCTTGCCGTCGCCCTGATCGACTACGATGGTCTGTGCCTTGCCAAGGGGAACGCGCTGATATACCTCGCTGCCGATGTATATCACGACCTCGCCCTTGTTTGCTGTCACCTTGGGCAGCCATGTCACCAGAAACAACGCAAGGACCGCGAACAGAACAATGCCAATAATAATAAAGTCTTTCTTTTTCAAAGCGGTATCCCTTATACTCTTTGTCCGTTTCCCGGACAATGCCTAAATGATTATAGCACAGCTTTGTGAAAAAAACACCACTTTAGCAAGATGTAATTCCTGTTTATCACGCAATATTCTCCTCGCGTCATCAGGATAACCGTTGCCATGTGTGGGAAAAATGGAAGCGGGAGGTGCGCTTATGCATTTGAATTCGATATGGAAGGACGCCATTGTGCGGCCCAAAGAACACACACTGACTCAGGATATGGAAGTGGAGGTCGCCATCATAGGCGGCGGCATTGTTGGGATACTTACTTCATATTTGCTCAAACAGCGGGGGGTTAATTCCATTGTATTGGAAATGAATACGGTATTCTCCGGCCAGACAGGGCATACTACCGCAAAAATCACGTCCCAGCACGATCTGCTGTATGATAAGCTGACGGCGCGTTTTGGCAGGGAAGGTGCGCTGCAATATGCCCAGGCAAACCAAGACGCTATCGAAGCGTACGCTTCTTTGATCGAAAAACTGGGTATCGACTGCAATTTTGAGCGCTTACCCGCTTTTTTGTATTCGACAGAAGAAAAAGATCCGTTGGAAAAGGAAGCCGCGGCAGCCAGCGAGCTTGGAATTCCGGCTCGCTTCACGACGGATACGGGCCTGCCCTTTCCCGTTGCGGGGGCGGTTCGTTTTGATGATCAAGCGCAGTTCCATCCCATTAAATTTTTAAACGCGCTGATACCGGACCTAACAATATATGAGCATACAAAGGTTCTCACGGTGGAAGGGGACGTATTGAAAACGCAGAACCATTCCGTGCGCGCAAAGAAGATCATATTCGCATGTCACTATCCGTTTATCAATGCACCGGGCTACTATTTCTTGCGCATGCACCAGGAGCGTTCGTATGTGATTGCGCTCAGCGGCGCAATGGAGTTTCAAGCCACATACATTAGCATGGATGAGAATGCGCTGTCC
>JAEZIE010000058.1 GCA_023416175.1 Bacillota bacterium | reverse complement strand
TCGCTCGAATCCCTAGCAGACGACGAACTGATCGCCTTCATGAAGGAGCATTTTGACGGGGACTGCGAAGGCTCCGTAGACTATCTGACCGGCACCCTGCTGGAGGATCTCTGCCGCGATATCCGGTACGACGAGGAGGAATAGTATGCAGGGCAATTTTCCTTCCCTGAACCAGCCGGAACAAGCCGCGTATGCGGGCGGAGACTATTTCCATACCGTATTGCGCCACGGCATAGCCGCCGGGATACTGGGTGCCGAGGACATGCCAAAACTGCAGCTTGGTCTATACACGCTGCTTGCCGATGAGACCACGCGCCATACCATGGGAGACTCAAGCTCCATTCCGGTGGAGACGGCACAATCGCTCTACCGCTCCATCTGCTTCTGTTTGGGACTGCGCCTATGTCAGGCTGCAAGCCTGGATGGGGCGGCACGGCTGCTTCGGGAACAGGCGCTTCCCGTGCTGTTTTTAGATGGCCGCGCATTGGTGCGCCAAGAGTTCTCCCGCGCGAAGGAGCTTTTCTTAACGCTTCAGGAATGCGGCTTTCAAACCAAGAATTTAGCATACCTTGCGACGTGCAACGAGGCGCTGCCGCAGTTCTTTCGCCGGTACGATTTTTGGCAGGGCACGCACGACATTCCATGCATGATTGATTACCCCTTGTTTTTTCCTGTGGGAGGCGAAGGCATTGCCTACATCAACGCCTATTTGGAACATATTCTGCTCGAAACCCGGTTCTTGCTGCAATTTGACGGAAAAACCGTCTCCCGCCTGCTGCACGGGCATTGCCTGGAACCGGACGAGGCGCTTATCAACCTGTTTGAGCCGGTTTATTATAACGCCATAGGCCGGGCGCTCCTTAAAATGGACATCCGGCCGCTCAATGTCCGGAAAGCCGATCGCATCGCGCTGTGGCGGCTGATGGAAGGATGCTCTGAAGTTGAGCTTGCGGAACTGCTGCATCAGGCCGGGACAAAGCTTCTTAACTTACAGAAAATCAGCAAGGATGCTGCGCTCTGCGCTTATCTGAGGCGGGCGGAAGCAGGACTGCTTGACCGCATTCTTGCACAGCGAACAGAAGCGGCGCTGGAAGGTATTTTTACCGCCTTCCCGGAGGCGGAACAAAAAAGACCCAACATACGCTACCGCAAACGAAGGCCCATGGCAAATGAGGCGCTGCGGGCATTGATTGAGGAACTGCGCGATATGCGTTTCCTATCGGATAAGCTTAAGCTGCTTACGCGTCAGGTGCGCTCGCTCGAGGACTGGCTGGAGATTATCCCGCTGTGTTTTGAGGAAGAAGAATTGCCTAAAGTGTATGCGATGCTAACGAACGAAGAGCTCGCAGCCGTCCTGCGCCGCCTGAACAACCGCTATTCGGAGCAATTGGCGGAAGAACCGGAGCCTTGGGAGAAGGCGTTCTTCCTGTATATCAAAGATCTGGAACCGGAACGGCAATATGAGATCCGTCTGCTTACACAGGCGGACTGGAAAGAATAAGCCTGTTATGGATGGTTATGCTGGGCCGCTTTCTTTTTGAGTTTTCTCTGCGGGCTGTTCCCGTTCATCCTCCGCCGTTTTGATCAGCAGCAGATGCAGCGTGACGCCTATGCCCGCAAGCAGCAAAATGCCCCACACCACCGGCTGCCGGAATATGGCCGCTGAAACGCACAACGTACCCCACAGAAAGAGGATGGCCTCCCGCTTGCGCTTTTTGGGTACGCCACAGCCCTGCCGGTAGTTTTGTACAAACGGGCCAAGATGCTTGTTTCGAATGAGCCACGCATAAAGCCCGGGACTGCTTGCGGCAAAGCAGCTGGCCGCAAGCAGTATAAAAGGCGTGGTGGGCAGTATCGGCAGAATGATTCCCAATATACCAAGCGCTATACTGAGCACTCCTGCAATACGCAGCAACAAGTTTTTCATATGCTCTCCATCTCCCGTTATCCGATAGGGGACACGTCTTATCATTTCATATTGTAGGCCTTTTATAATCTTATTGGTTACCCGGCATCATTTAAAACCTTTCAATAATAAATCGATTGCGGTAACTGTAATGCAATCCTTCCGCGCCTCAAAACGTGTTTTTTATTTTACCTCCAATTTACCATATGTGGTCTTTGTTGGCTGGCCTTTTTTCGCATAGCACGTATGCAAGCATCAAATACTAAAGTCAAACTTCAAAAGGAGGTCTTACTCATTATGGGCAATTTAACGGAAAAAGAACTTTCCGCGTTGGGCGATCTGTTGAGCTTTGAAGAGCTGTTGGTGAAAAAATACAACAATCTCGCTCAAACTGCAACGGATCAGGCAGTCAAGCAAAAGATGCAGAGCATCGCGCAGAAGCATCAGGAACACTTCGACAAGCTGTACAGCCAACTCTAAGGAGGAACAACCATGAACAACAACAGCGGAAGCAATAGCTTTACCGAAAAGGAAGTCCTTCACGATGCGCTCGAAGCGCAAAAGCATGTAACGGGGATGTTCAACAACTACTCCAACGAGTGCGCGAACCCTCAGGTGCGCAAGGTCATGCTGGATATTCTCAATGATGAGCACAGCATCCAGTTCGACGTATTCAACGACATGCAAACACGCGGATACTACTCCGTTACCCCTGCCCAGCAAGACAAGGTGAACCAGATCAAGAGCACCTACGCGCAGCAGGCCTCCTCCGGAAGTTCGGGTGGCTCCGGCGGCATGGGCGGCATGGGCAATTCCGGGAATACATGGAACAACCTGGATACAACTCCGCTCTTTACGCCCGGCGGCGGCAAGGACAAAAAGTCCTGACGTCAGCGCCGAATGCCTCTCTCATCAAACTGCCCGGCATGCCGGGCAGTTTTTGTTTTGAGCATCTCTATAATTACTGGTAAAAATACACAATATTGTATGGATTTCATCATGTGCTCTTGAAGGCGATGCAAACAGGTGTTATTATTGAATGTAATATTTTAGCATCCATGACTAGATCAAGTAAGGAGCCGCAATGAAAGACCGTTTCACAGCATGCCTGCTGGGCGGGGCAATGGGCGACGCGCTCGGCTACACGGTGGAATTTATGGATATGGGCCAGATCCAAAGCTGGTTTGGCCGCATGGGCATTACCCAACTTCAACTGGAAAGCAAGGCACAAAAGGCTCTCATCTCCGACGATACGCAGATGACGCTGTTTACGCTGGACGGCCTCCTTTGGGCGCACGAACGCTCCATGCCCTACCTTTCGGGCTTATACCCCTCTTACCTTCGGTGGCTATATACGCAGACGGGAAAGGCCGCGCATCCGGAAGTACTTGATTTGCAGCCCCACGAAAAGGACGGCGGCATACTTGCACAAAAAGCGCTGTTCTTCCGGCGCGCTCCCGGCACCACATGCCTGAGCGCGCTGCTGGGCGGAACCATGGGCACCATGACGCACCCGGTCAACAATAGCAAGGGATGCGGCGGGATTATGCGGGTCGCTCCGGTAGGTTTATTCTTGTACAACGATCCCACCTATGCTTTCCGGATCGGAGCGGAGGCCGCGGCCATTACCCACGGACACCCGACGGGATACCTAGCGGCGGGCGCGTTTTCCGCCATCATCGCGCTGCTGCAAAACGAGCATACCCTATTGGAGGCTTGCGTGGAGGCGCTCCGTTTATTAAGGCGCTATGCGGATCATGAAGAAACCACCACCGCCATCGACCAGGCGCTGGAGCTTGCCGCAGGCAGCCTGTCCGCTGAGCACGCCATACGGACTCTTGGCCTGGGATGGACGGCAGAAGAGGCGCTGGGCATTGCGCTTTACTGCGCGATCAAGGCTAAAAGCTTTACACGCGGTCTTATTTTAGCGGTCAACCACGACGGGGACAGCGATTCCGCAGGCGCCATCTGCGGAAATCTTTTAGGCGCGGCGGGCCAACACGAACTACCCGCCGGCTGGGAAAACAGGCTTGAGTTAGCCGATTATATTACGGCGCGTGCGCAGGAACTGTATGATAGCCGCAAGCGCCCCTCCGCGAGAGTGTGAGCCACTTTACCATTGAAAGGGTAATTTCAACAAGCCAACGCCGCCGACAGGCGGCTTTTTGTACTTATATTGGAAATATTATTTTATTAATAAGAATATTTATCGTTGTTCTCTGACGAGAATAATGGTACCATAGATACGAGCAACACATACAAAAGAAGAGGATTATATGAAAAAGCTTCGTACGGAAGATGCGCTGGGGCAGGCGATATGCCACGATATCACCGCGATCACGGATGGCAAACAAGCGCCGCTCTTTAAGAGGGGCCATATCCTGCGGGCGGAAGATGTGGAAAGGCTTCTCGACATCGGCAAGGCGCATGTATTCGTCTGGGACCCGGAAGCGGACGAGGTGCACGAAGAAGAGGCGGCGCAGCTAGTCACAGAGTCTGCCATAGGCCCCAATGTTTCGTATACCGGCCCTTCCCAGGGAAAATACGTACTGCGGGCGGAAATTGACGGGCTGCTGCGCGTGAATAGCGTTGGGCTGCTGCAGCTAAACCGTGTGCCGGATTATACCATAGCGAGCCTGCCCGATCATATGCCGGTCACAAACGGCGCGCAGTTTGCAGGCATTCGTATCGTACCGCTGGTGACCGCGCGAAAAAACGTTGAGGAAGCGGTACGCATTGCCCAAGCTTATTTCCCGCTGTTTACCATAAAGCCGTACCGTCCGCTCAAAACCGGCATCATCATCACCGGCGGGGAAATCTTCTATGGCCGCAGGCCGGATGCATTTGAGCCCGTACTGCGCAAAAAGCTTTCCGTGTTCGGCGCGGATATATTGGGCGTGGTTAAATGCCCGGACGAGCTTCCGCCTATTCTAAAAGCGCTTTCGGGGTTTATAGAAAAGGGCGCAGAGCTTGTGCTCTTTACCGGCGGCATGAGCGTTGATCCGGATGATCTAACGCCCACCGCCATACGGCAAAGCGGCGCAAAACTTGTATCCCAGGGCATGCCCATGCAGCCCGGCAATATGCTGACCATCGCGTATTTAAGGGATATTCCGCTCATCGGCATTCCCAGTGCCGCCATACACGCAAGGACGACCAGCCTTGATGTATTCCTTCCCCGCATCTTCGCGGGCGAACGCATCGAGGAGGCGGATATGAGGGATACCGGCGAAGGCGGCTTCTGTTTAAACTGTGAGGTCTGCCATTACCCCATCTGCTTTTTCGGAAGAAAGTAAACTAAGACTACTCCAATATATTGATAAGCCCAAGGCTGCTCCTTACGTAAGCAAAGCGAGCGCTTTTGCGATATATGGAACAAGAAGGAGGACAACTCATGAGGCGTGCCACCGTATTTGCCCTGTTGCTTACGCTGATGCTTCTCGTTTCCGCATGCGCCGCCCCCGCTCCCGCCGTATCGGCCACTCCGGTTCCCACCGCAGCGGCAACTCCAACCCCGGAACCCACGCCAGAGCCTACCCCAGAACCGGTTGAATTGTTTGTTTCCGCTGCCGCAAGCCTGACCGATGTGCTGACCGAGATTTCGGAAGGTTACACGGCTGTAGCGCCCAATGTCACGCTGACATTCAACTTCGATTCCTCTGGTACCCTGCAGACACAGATTGAGGAAGGCGCGCCCGCGGACATCTTCTTCTCCGCCGCACAGAAACAGATGACGGCACTTAAGGACAAGGGGCTTACCGTTGACGATACCATTAAAAACATGCTCCTCAACAAGGTCGTACTCATTGTCCCTGCAAACAGCGACAAGGGAATTGCAAGCTTTGAAGACGTCGCCACCGATAAGGTGAAGCTCATCGCCGTAGGCGAGGCCTCCGTTCCCGTCGGCCAGTACACCGAGGAAATCTACACGACACTTGGCACCTGGGATGCGGTAAAATCTAAGGCAAACTTCGGCGCAAACGTACGCGCCGTGCTCGCATGGGTAGAAACCGGTGATGTGGACTGCGGTATCGTCTATGCGACCGACGCCGCCGCTACCGACCTTGTAAAGGTCGTCGCTGAGGCGCCAGAAGGCACTCACAAGCCCGTTGTATACCCGGCAGCCGTGCTGAAGAACGCACGACATCCAAACGAAGCCAAAGCGTTTATAGACTACCTCTCCGGCCCGGAAGCAAAAGCCGCCTTTGAAGCCGCTGGCTTTGCCATTTATAACGGCTAAGATTGCTGCTCCATACGGGCTTTCACAAAAGAGGATAACATGATATGCTTGTGCCCGACGAGAAACTGTTGGGCACTTCCCGTTTTAGTATGTTACACCGGGAGGAATAACGATGGATCTTTCCCCGCTGTATATTTCCATGAAGGTGGCGCTCACCGCCACCGTGTTTACGTTTTTTCTTGGCCTGCTCGCAGCCTGGAAGGTCGTGAAGCTGCGGCGCTTTCAGGGATTAATCGACGGGCTGTTTACGCTGCCAATGGTGCTGCCGCCCACCGTAGTGGGCTTTTTCCTGCTGCTGCTGTTCGGCAAAAACGGCCTATTAGGCCAGACGCTCGAAAAGCTTGCGCTGACGGTGGTGTTCACCTGGGAGGGCGCCGTTATCGCCGCCGCAGTCGTCGCCTTTCCGCTGATGTACCGGACGGCGCGCGGCGCGTTTGAGCAGATGGACCAGACGCTCATCTATGCAGCCCGCACGCTGGGCATCCCGGAACGGCGCATCTTTTGGAAGATCATACTCCCCTCCTGCTGGCCGGGCGTTGCGGCGGGCACAGTGCTTTCCTTTGCCCGTGCCTTAGGCGAATTTGGTGCAACCGCAATGCTGGCGGGCAACATCCCCGGGAGGACCCAGACAATGTCGCTCGCCATCTATTCCGCCGTGCAGGGCAACGACCGCGAGAAAGCATACCTTTGGGTCGTCATTATCATGGCAATTTCATTTTTGACGCTGTTTCTGATGAACTGTTGGATGGGCTATCAGGAACGCGCAAAGAAGCGGGCGGTGCAGGATGCTTGAGGTTACAATTAAAAAGAACCTGGGCGGCTTCCGCCTGAACGTAAGCTTTACGGCGCAGAATGAGATTTTCGCGCTTTTGGGCGCTTCCGGCTGCGGAAAGAGCATGACGCTCAAGTGTATCGCCGGTATTGAAAAACCGGACGAGGGGCGGATTGTGCTGGACGGCCGCGTGCTCTTTGATTCCAAAGCGCGTATCGACCTGCCGCCGCAACAGCGGCGGGTGGGGTACCTGTTCCAAAGCTACGCGCTATTTCCGCAAATGACGGTACGGCAAAATATTGGAGCGGGTATCCAGCACGGAACAAAAGCCGCGCGGGATGAAAAGGTGCAGGAAAAGATAAAGAGCTTTTATCTCACCGGTATGGAAGAAAAATTCCCCGGAGAGCTTTCCGGCGGGCAGCAGCAGCGCGTGGCGCTCGCGCGGATATTTTCAAGCGAACCCCAGCTTTTGCTGCTGGACGAGCCATTTTCGGCTTTGGACAGCTACCTGCGCTGGCAAGTGGAGCAGGAGCTGCAAACCACGCTCGAATCATTCCCCGGTACGACACTGTTTGTTTCACATAGCCGGGACGAAGTGTATCGGCTGTGCCAGACCGTCTGCCTGATGGACAACGGCAAAACCGAAAATCCCCTCCCTGTGCGTGAGCTGTTTGAGCGCCCGCAAACTCTTTCCGCGGCCCTGCTTTCGGGCTGCAAAAACTATTCCCGCGCCTCGATTGAAGGACCCCGCCGCCTGTATGCCGCGGACTGGGGCGTTTCGCTTGACACCGACGGGGATATCCCGCCCGAAACCAGGTATGCGGGAATCCGCGCGCACTACGTACAACAAAAAAACGGCGGGGAGAACCTGCTCTCCTGCCGTATTCTGCGCGTTGTGGAGGATGTGTTCGGCGCCATCGTATCGCTGCGGCCGGAGACCGCTCAAGAAGAAACAGACTTTTCCCGCATCCGCATGGAACTTTCTAAAGCAGCAGCCCAGGAGCTTCACCCCGGCGATATGATTTGTGTTTCCCTTGCCCCTGAAAACCTTCTCTTGCTGCGCTAAAGCTTACTGCGGGCGTGCGCACTCGTAGGTGTCCCCACGCAGCGTTTCTACCGCATGGGCTAATACGGGCAGCACCACTTCCATGCACTCCGCCACCGCCTTGGGGCTGCCGGGCAGATTGACGATGAGCGTACGCCCGCGTATGCCCGCCACTGCCCTTGAGAGCATTGCGCGGTTGGTCTTTTGCATGCTGTACGCGCGCATGGCCTCGGGGATGCCGGG
>JAEZIE010000227.1 GCA_023416175.1 Bacillota bacterium | reverse complement strand
GTTCCATCCCATTAAATTTTTAAACGCGCTGATACCAGACCTAACAATATATGAGCATACAAAGGTTCTCACGGTGGAAGGGGACGTATTGAAAACGCAGAACCATTCCGTGCGCGCAAAGAAGATCATATTCGCCTGTCACTATCCGTTTATCAATGCACCGGGCTACTATTTCTTGCGCATGCACCAGGAGCGTTCGTATGTGATTGCGCTCAGCGGCGCAATGGAGTTTCAAGCCACATACATCAGCATGGATGAGAATGCGCTGTCCTTTCGCAATTATGAAGACCTTCTCTTACTGGGCGGCGGTGGGCACCGCACAGGGGATAATAAGGAAGGCGGCAAGTATGAGCTGCTGCGCGCAGCGGCAAAGAAGTATTTCCCAAACAGCCGGGAAGTCGCCTGCTGGTCCGCGCAGGATTGCATGACGCATGATGGCGTCCCCTATATTGGACGGTTTTCGCACGATACGCCGGATTGGTATGTCGCCACAGGCTTTAAAAAATGGGGCATGACCAGCTCAATGGTCGCGGCCACCCTGATTGCGGACGCAATCGCAAAGGAAAAGGATGATGCGTTTGGCATCTTCTCGCCGGACCGTTATGTACCGGCAGCCGCAGTGCCTGAATTTTTAAAGGATGGCGGGCAGGCCGTAAAGGGGCTTACCAAGCAGCTGTTCCATATACCCGCAAAAACACTCGAAGAGCTGCCCATCTCCCACGGCGGGGTCGTGGATGTAGAAGGGGAGAAGCTTGGCGTATACAAAAACGAACAGGGCGAATGCTTTACCGTACATACCCGGTGCCCGCACCTTGGCTGTGAACTGACGTACAATCCCGATGAAACAAGCTGGGACTGCCCCTGCCACGGCTCCCGCTTTACCTATACGGGGGAGCTGATAAACGGCCCCGCCCAGGAGGATGCTACGCGTGCGTAGCTATTACGGCTCGAGCAAGAACCGGGAGTATTTTGAGGGCTGGTATTTCCGACAGCAGGTGGACGGACAGGCGGTGGCGTTGATTCCCGCCATGCACATCGATGCTGCCGGGCAGCGTTCCGCTTCCATTCAGATTATTACCAACAGGTTTGCAGATCGAGTAATCTATCCCATCGAGGCGTTCCATGCGCGGGAGGATAGCCTAAGCGTGACAATAGGCGGCAGCCAGTTTTCGGAGGAGGGCATTATCGCAAACATCCGGACAGACCGGCTGGAGATAAAAGGCAAACTGATTTACGGCACTTTTGTGCGGCCTAAATATGACATTATGGGGCCGTTCCGGTATCTGCCCAACATGCAGTGCAGGCACAGCGTAATAAGCATAGCGCATACGGTATGGGGATCACTCAGCATCAATGGGGAGGAACTCCTTTTTGAAAACGCCTGCGGATATCTGGAGGGGGACAGAGGCAGCTCGTTTCCGGGGCGTTACCTTTGGACGCAAAGCATGCTCGCAGGGGGCATTTCCGTCATGCTCAGCGTTGCGGATATCCCGTATGCAGGGAAGGTTTTTTGTGGCATCATCGGCTTTGTATATATGGGAGGCAGCGAATACCGCATCGCCACCTATCTTGGCGCAAAAGTCGAAAGGGTGGAAAAACATATTGTTTCCGTAAGGCAGGGAGAATACCTTTTGCAGGCGGAAGTGCTGCAGGAAAACCCCACGCCATTGTACGCTGTACAACACGGCAGCATGTCCCGCATGATAAAGGAAAGCCCCAGTGCACGCGTGCGGTACCGCTTTTATAAAAAAGGGCGTGCAGTGTTTGATCAGGTGGGCGGCTGCGCCGGATATGAAAACGAATACGGGCTTTAACGTGAACAGATATGTAGGGCAGGGGGCTCGGTTGTCATAACGGAAGAACACGAAGAAGTGGCATGATGTGCCACTTCTTTCCTAAGTGAAAAGTTCAAAAAAACTTTTTATTCTTCCCTTGTATCTTATGGTATCATATGCAAAGCGTATGAAGTCCTTAACGCGCTCTAACCGACCAATGGAAACGGAGGATACAAGGATGAAAAAAAGACTGCTCACATGGATGCTGATAGTAGCGCTGGCCCTTTCGGCGGCAATGCCCGCTCTGGCACTTGACGCGGGGCTTGAGCGCGTAACGATCGGCGCCAACCTGGATAAGGCTCAGCGCGCACAGGTATATGAAGACCTCGGTGTGACGCCGGGGAGCGTTACGGAGCTTACCGTAACCAACGAGGAAGAACGCGAATATCTGGAAGGTCTGGTTTCCGACGGCAAAATCGGCAACGTCGCCCTTTCAAGCGTATACATCAAGACGCTTCCGGAAGGCAAAGGCCTGAAGGTCACCACCAATAACATCAACTGGTGTTCCAAGGAAATGTACATCAACGCCTTGACCACCGCAGGCATTACGGATGCCGAGGTGCGCATTACCGCCCCCTTTGAGGTCTCCGGTACCGCCGCGCTGACGGGGCTATACAAATCCTATGAGGACATCACCGGCGTAAAGCTGGATCTTGGCGCAAAGTCCGTGGCCATAGAGGAGATCGTGGTGACGGGCAATCTTGCGGAAATGATCGGCAATGTGGACGCCACGGAGCTCGTCAATCAGCTCAAACTCGTATTGGAACAGACCAAGACCATGTCCGATGACGAGGTTCGCAATGAAATTAAAACCATCGCACAGAACCTCAATATCTCTCTGACGGAGTCTCAGGTGAACCAGCTTCTTGACCTGTGCCGTTCCATGGAAGGGCTCGATTCCAAGCAGCTTGCACAAAAAGTGGAGTCGCTCAAAAATACTTTGGAGGGCGCAAGCAAGGTGCAGCAGACCGCCACTAAGCTTTGGGAAGGCGTTAAGAACGTGGTTAGCGCGGTAGGAAACTTTTTTTCAAACCTCTTCAAATAAACCCAGATAACTTTCCGGCTATAAAGGGCCTTTCCGATAACATCGGAAGGCCCTTGCTGTTTTTGAACAATCTTTCGGCTGGGTTGACCGCATGTGGTTTTTACGCTATCCTTATTGAAATGGAATAATTTCCTATTAAGCCCTTTCCTGCTTGGGGACGCTATGACAGAAGACAAAAAAGCCATAGAACAGTTTTATGAAGCGTTTGAACCCATGCAAGGCTTAGTTTACGGATTGATTTTATCGCTTGTGCGTAACCGCGAAGATGCGCTCGATATCCTGCAGGATACCATTGTGCTCGCTATCCGGCATTACGATCAACTGAAAGATAAATCCATGCTCAAACCGTGGATTTTGCGTATCGCAAAAAACGAAAGTTACACATATCTAAGAAAGAACAACCGCACCAAAGAACTTTTAACAGAGCCGATACTTCTCTCCCTGCTGCCTGTTGCCTCCAAAGAGAGCGTGGAGCAATCCATACTTCGTTCGGAGGAAACGGCGCGCTTAATTTGCGCGCTCAAGGATTTGGACGAGGTGGATCGGCTTATTATCTATTTGAGGTTTCATGAGGATATGAAGCTCAATATGATCGCTCAAGTGACGGGCTTTACGCTGCCCAAAGTAAAATCCCGCCTGAGCCGGGTATGCAAAAAGCTCCGGCGCATGCTGGAGAAAGAAATATAGCGTCCATAAGCGAAAAACGCGACTATTTGGTGTTCTGTGCATCTTATTTAGTAAGAGGTGTAAACATTAAGCCATGACGCAACGCGAGCTTGAAAAGCTGCTGAAAAAACCGGAGGTCCTGCGGGAACTGGAGCAGGGTCTGTTTGGCGACCCTCTGCTGTGGGCTTCGCCTGCGGAAGCGGCAAAGGGTGCGCAAGCGCTTATCAACCAAAAACAGCGTGAGATCAGGGCGCAGGTACAAAAGCGTCTGCTCCAAAGGGAAACGGCGGAAGAGCTGCAGAC
>JAEZIE010000177.1 GCA_023416175.1 Bacillota bacterium | reverse complement strand
TTTGGGGGCTACAGCCTTGAAAACGATGATGTCTCCTTCTCAATGGGCGGCTACCCCGATGTCCTTGACAACTATCACATTATTGAATATCAAATCAAAACAACAAAATACACCCTTTTTGGGCTTTCGGTTGGGTGTTCGCTTGATGAGGCAGATCAGGTAATGGAGCAGTATGGGTATACCATTTCAACCGAGGATAACTGGTGGAGCCGATATACAAAAAACGGGGTCAGAATAGGAGTAGGTTTAAACGGCGATATCGTTGCCGTATTCCACGTGTCTGTCGAAGTTACAAACAAAGAAAATGTTGTTTTCTAAATATAGAACGGTTAACTAAGTTGGGGCAAAGACGAGATGCGAGTACGCATTTCATCTTTGCCCCTGATTGATTCTTGCCGTTGCATTTTTAGTTGCACAGCTCCGTACCTCGAACAAGTGGCTTAAACGCTTGTTCGAAACAGTATATACCATCCCATGCGCGACCATGGCTTCCGCCACTTTTTTAAAGCCCGCGATGTTCGCACCGGCTACGAGATTATAGCCCAACCCGTATTCCTCTGCAGCTTGCATGGAACTGTCGTGTATGCTCTTCATGATGGATTTGAGTTTTTGATCCACCTCTTCTTCGCTCCAACTCATACGCATGGAGTTCTGGCTCATTTCAAGCGCTGAGGTGGCGACGCCGCCTGCATTGACGGCTTTGCTTGGCGCCACGATCATGCCGGGCTGCTTCAAAAGATAATTGAGCGCCTCGTTGGTGGATGGCATGTTGGAGACCTCAATATAGTACTTTACACCGTTTTTGACGATATGCTCCGCATCCGCAAGGTGTACTTCGTTCTGCGTGGCGCAGGGCATTACAACGTCCACCGGCACATTCCACGGCTTTTCCCCTTTGTGGAAGGGGAGGCCGAATCGTGTGGCGTAATCCTCGACCTTGTCCCTGCCGGAATTGCGCATGGTCACAAGGTAGGCGATCTTTTCGGGCGTATTCACGCCATCCGGGTCGTACACATAGCCGTCCGGCCCTGAAATGGTAACGACCTTGCCGCCCAATTCGGTTACCTTGCGCGCAACGCCCCAGGTCACATTGCCAAAGCCGGAAAGCGCAAACGTCTTCCCTGCAATATGATCGTTCTCATGGCGGAACACCTCGCAGGCGTAATACACCGCGCCAAAGCCGGTCGCTTCCGGGCGGATCAGGCTGCCGCCATAGGATATCCCCTTGCCCGTCAATACGCCCGGTTCATAGTAGCCACGTATGCGTTTGTATTGTCCAAACAGGTAGCCGATCTCCCGGGCGCCCACGCCGATATCTCCTGCGGGTACGTCTATATCCGGCCCGATGTGGCGGTACAGCTCCGTCATAAAAGCCTGGCAGAAGCGCATGATTTCGCCGTCAGTTTTGCCGCGCGGGTCAAAATCCGATCCACCCTTGCCGCCGCCAATGGGAAGCGTCGTGAGACTATTTTTGAACGTTTGCTCAAAGCCCAGGAATTTCATAATGGAAAGGTTCACACTGGGATGGAAGCGCAGCCCCCCTTTATAAGGGCCGATCGCGCTGTTAAACTGCACGCGATACCCGCGGTTGACGCGGGTTTGATTGTTATCGTCCACCCATACCACGCGGAACTCAATTGTGCGTTCGGGCTCCACCATCCGCTCCAATAGCGCCATCTTTTGATACTCGGGATGCTTTTCGATGACCACCTGGAGAGAGCTAAGGACTTCCTCTACCGTTTGCAGGAATTCAGGTTCGTTAGCATCGCGTTGTTTGACCCGTTCGATGACTTCCTGAATATAGGTGTTCATATTCCAATCCTCCGTTAGAATGTCGCCGCCCTTTCTCCATTGAACAAGGAACGGCGCATACGATGTGCACCTATATCATAAGTGCATTATGAGTACCTGTCAATCGATGATCCTTCAAAAGAGGTGTTTTCCTGCAATTCTATATTATTTCCTGCATAGGCATATCGGCGCTAGATCAATGACATTTTCTGGCGCGAGACGCATGGATGCGAAGGGGGATGCCCTGCATTTGCGTTACATTCCTCCTGCAAATGCATCATTTCCTGCTAAAGGACAGCCGGAACGCTCTATTCGGCTTGGAATATCATATCCCCTGACTTAACCGTGCTTACAAACCCGTTTTCATAATATACGATAAACTTTGTCCCATCTTCGAGCTGGTAGATCTCGCCCCAAAGGCCCGATAATGAGCCATCCGGCTCGCCAAGCAGCTCATGGATCTGCTCAAGGGAAGCGCTTAGGAGCTTTTCAAGGTCTTCCGGAAAGGATAACGCACCGGTCTTTGCGAGATATACGTTGGCCAGCCGGTTGAGTTCCTCACATGGCTCATACTTGGTTTTGTATCCTTGCCCGTCGATGATCACAAACGGATTGTAGACCGCTACTTCCCTCCTCTCCCCGGACTCCATCGTAAGCGTGAACTGCACATACTGCCCGTTATACTCCCGCCATTCGTCGGCTTTTTGATATATGACTACCTGGTTCAGGGCGGCTGTGATTTCCTCAATCTTTTTCTGCTCCGCAATCTGTATCGTGACGTCCGGCGGGCGGACGGTGAGTTCTATGGACGCCACCTCGTCTGCACGCAAGTCACGAAACGGCCGGGAACCGGAGAGCATCGGAACAAGGAGTATGCCCGCCAGTACAAGAACGGCAGCGGCGCAAAGCATTGCTATGTTCTTTTTCCACATAGGAATCACCTCCTTTTGATAAGACGCTTCCATATGGCGTTTTGTTCCATACTTTTCAACCGATATAGAAAACCGGAGCCTTCCGTATGGAAGGCTCCGGGCAGAAAAATTGAAGTTGCTATTCGTCCTTGCCCTTACCGATCTGCAGGATACCGTTCAGCACGATACCAAACAGGGAGGCGGTGGCAATGGCGGGGACTTGTATGCCGAAAATGGGGATCATGCCATTGGGGAACCCATAGTGTCCGCCCAGGCCGATGACGAGTATGGTAGCAATCACGGCCAGGTTGCGCGCGGAGAACATGTCCACGTTGCGGTTGATCATAATGGCCACGCCCTGGGCGCCGATGACGCCGAACAGATAGATGCACGCGCCGTTTATGACAGCGGAGGGGATGGTGTTGATGGCGTTGGAAATCGGCGCGATGAAGGAGATCGCCATCGCGAGCACGGCCGCTGCGCCTAAGACCCACGCAGAGAAGTTCTTGGTGATGGCCATGGTGGAGAGGTTTTCACCATAGTTGGTGCCGGCAGGGCCGCCAAAGAGTGAGGAAACGATGTCGCCCACGCCGTCGCCAATCAAGTTCAGGCCGAGCTTACCTGCGATATCGCGCTTGGGTCTGCCCATCTTTCCAGCTAGATCATTCACATAGATGTCAAGCTGGAACAGGTGCGCGGTGGATTCGGGTATGGTGGCGATCGCAATGGGCATGATGGCGACCACTGCCGCCAGATTGGGGACAGGCAGGGTAAAGTGCGGAACCTCTATGACGGTGCCAGTGAACACTTTTGAAAAATCCACCAGGCCCATGGGAATTGCGGCAAGGTAACCGACCAGTATTCCAAAGAGTATGGAAAGCTGGCCGCCGACGCCTTTTAAGTAAACCGAGAACAGTATGGTAGCGAGCAGGGTAATGAGCGCAGCTACCCATGCAATGCTGGAGGTGGCGCCAGTGGCGGCGTCGAACGCACCTGCATTGGTGATGGCCGTACCCGCAAGCGAGATACCGATGACCATCGCGATGGGGCCGGTTACCGTAGGAGGCAGCACCTTTTCAATTTTCTCAATTCCGAAGCGATTTACGATAAGACCGGCGGCAATGGAGACCAAACCTGAACAGATGATACCGAACTGAGCCTGAGAGATGAGAATATCTTCCGCGGGAACACCGAACTGTGCGCCTGTGATGCCGACGATTGCTGCGATGTAAGAAAAACTCGAGCCATAGTAGAGGGGAATCTTTCTCTTGGTGATAAGCAGGAAGCAGATCGTCGCAAAGCCGCTTGCGAATATGGTGGTGGAAACATGGAAGCCGGTCAGCAGTGCGACAAGTACGGTCGCCGGGAACATGACGAGGATCTGCTGGAGCGCAAAGAAAATGAGTTTCCCCGTGCTTGGCTTATCCTCCGGCAGATATCCGAGGACAGTCTTTGGTTTTTCCATTTGTATTCTCCTCTCAAATTTCATATGTTTCAGCGCTTACGCGCACGCAACCATATAGAAACGTGAAACCTGGGACCCGAGGGACCGTTCCCTTGACCTCGCGTAAGTATACCAAAAGCATGTATGGGTTTTCAATGCCCAATTCCAAAAAAGTTTAAATTATTTTTTTGGTTGTATCCCCTATCGTTCAGAGCATAGAAAACAGAATTTGGATATCAGCCAATAATGTTCTCATATCCTGCACTTCTTCTGCTGCCATATGCAACTCCTATGCATAAAGAAAGCCGCCCTGTAAAGGCGGCAAAACTTTTGCGGTTACATTATATAAGCTCCAGAACGACCATTTCGGCGGCGTCGCCACGACGGGGCCCGAGCTTGAGGATGCGGGTGTAACCGCCGCGTCCTACTTCACGGCTGCGCTTGTCATACTTGGGCGCGAGTTCGCGGAACAGCTTTTCCACAACGGGATGCGCCTTATCCGCGGTACGCTCTTTGTACTCGGACTTGCTTTCTTTCTTGGACTTAAACTCCGGCACATCATACAGATAAGCCATGATCTGCCTTCTTGCGTGCAGCTTGCCCGCTTTGTCGTTATGGACGTCCCGCTCAATGATCTGCTCTTTTTCGTTGCGGGATTCCTTCTTCACGAGTTCGCTGTTCTGATATTCGTTGACGGCGAGCGTGATTAGCTTCTCGGCGATGGGGCGCACTTCCTTTGCACGGGTCTCAGTGGTAATGATTTTGCCATTCCAGATGAGCGCCGTGGTGAGGTTGCGCAGCATAGCGACGCGCTGATCCGTAGCCATATTCAGCTTGCGGTTGGCCATAATGCTTTCCTCCTAGTTACTACTTACGAGATTCATATTAGTCTTCGCTGTTACGGAGCGTCAGCCCCAATGCGAGCAGCTTCTGCTGCACTTCTTCCAGGGATTTGCGCCCGAGGTTCCTTACCTTCATCATTTCCTCTTCGTTGCGCTGCACCAGTTCGTCGACGGTGTTGATGCCTGCACGCTTGAGGCAGTTGTAGGAACGCACGGAAAGATCCAGCTCCTCAATGGTCATCTCCAGGATCTTTTCTTTCTTGTCCTCTTCCTTCTCCACCATGATGACTTCGCCAGGGATATGTTCCGTCAAATTGGTAAAGAGAGTAAGATGCTCGGTGAGGATCTTGGCGGCGCGGCTGACGGCCTCATCCGGCTCGATGCTGCCCGAGGTCCAGACCTCCAGGGTAAGCTTATCGAAATCCGTGGAAGAGCCGACGCGCGTATCCTCGACATAGAAGTTGACCTTTTCAATGGGCGTATAGATGCTGTCCACCGCGATCTCGCCAATCGACATGCCGACGCGCTTATTTTTGTCTGCCGATACATAGCCGCGGCCATGATCGAGCATAATCTCCATATGGAGATGCGCGTTCTTATCGAGCGTGGCGATGTGCAGCTCGGGGTTGATGATTTCCACGTCCGAATCCGGCAGGATATCACCCGCGGTAACCTCGCCCTCGCCGCTAGAGTCAATGACAACCTTCTTGGGCTCGCTTGCGAACAGCCGCACGCAAAGCTCCTTGAGGTTGAGGATGATTTCGGTAACGTCTTCCTTCACGCCCTCCACAGTGGAGAACTCATGCAGCACGCCGTCAATCTTGACGGAGGTAACCGCAACGCCGGGCAGAGAGGAGAGCAGAACCCTTCTTAAGGAGTTCCCTAGCGTCGTGCCAAAACCGCGCTCAAGCGGTTCCACGACGAACTTGCCGTAGCCGATCCTCTTTTCAACGCACTCTATTTTGGGTCTTTCGATCTCAATCATGTTTTCCCTCCTTATTGGGCCTACGCATCAACGCATTCTGTACCGTTTAAGCGCCGCCCATACGTCCTAAGGTCAACAAAGATACGAAGGGGCGTTACCGCCCCGAAGACGGATCTACCGTATTGACGCTTATCTGGAGTAGAACTCAACGATCAAATGCTCTTCTATCGTCAGGTCGATATCGTCGCGCTGCGGTAACGCAACAACCTTGCCCGTAAGCGTCTCCGCGTTCAACTCCAGCCACTTGGGAACCGGCTTGCCTGCACCCTGCTCACGCAGCGCTTTGAAGGCGGGAATATCGCGGGAGGTTTCACGCACGGTGATAACGTCGCCAACCTTGATGAGGTAGGACGGGATATCGACCTTGTTGCCATTTACGCGGATGTGACCGTGCAGAACGATCTGGCGGGCCATTGCGCGGCTTTCGCCTAAGTTCAGACGGTACGCCACGTTATCAAGCCTGCACTCCAAGAGACCGAGCATATTTTCGCCGGTAACGCCGCGCATGTTAGAGGCCATATCAAAGTATTTCCTGAATTGGGATTCCAATACACCGTAAGCGCGGCGGCACTTCTGCTTCTCACGGAGCTGAATGCCGTATTCCGACTGCTTGCGGGTACGCGCCTGGCCGTGCTGACCCGGCGGGGTGTGGCGCTTGGTTACGGCGCACTTTGCGCTGTAGCAGCGGTCACCCTTCAAAAACAGTTTCATTCCCTCGCGACGGCAAAGCCTGCAAACGGAATCTGTATATCTTGCCATAGTACAACTCTCCTTACACTCTTCTACGCTTGGGCGGACGGCAGCCGTTGTGCGGGATGGGCGTTACGTCCTTAATCATGTTCACCTCGAGCCCTGCAGCCTGCAGCGCGCGAATCGCGGCTTCACGGCCGGAACCGGGGCCCTTGACATAGACTTCCACGGTATGGAGGCCATGCTCCATAGCGGCCTTCGCTGCGGTTTCAGCCGCCACCTGCGCCGCATAGGGCGTGGATTTGCGGGAACCACGGAAGCCCAAACCGCCTGCGGAAGCCCAGGAAATGGCGTTGCCCTGCGTATCCGTGATGGTAACCATGGTGTTGTTGAAGGAGGAACGGATATGCGCCGCACCGCGTTCGATGTTCTTCCTCTCGCGGCGCTTGCGCGAAGCGGTCTTTTTGATCTTTGTTGCTTTTGCTGCCATGTTCGCTTTTCCTCCTTACTTCTTCTTGCCGCCCATCGTACGCTTGGGACCCTTGCGCGTACGGGCGTTCTGCTTGGTGCTCTGCCCGCGGACGGGAAGCCCCTTACGATGACGAACGCCGCGGTAGCAGCCAATCTCGATGAGGCGCTTGATGTTCAGGGAAACTTCACGGCGAAGGTCACCCTCCACCTTGACATTGTGGTCGATGTACTCTCTGAGTTTGTTCACATCGGTTTCGGAAAGATCGCGTACGCGGATATCGGGATTCACGCCGCACGCGGCAATGATATTGGACGCGGTCTTGCGGCCAATTCCATAGATATAGGTCAGGCCAATCTCCACGCGCTTGTCTCTGGGCAAGTCTACACCAGAAATACGTGCCATATGGGTTCTACACCTCCTGAAAAAATAGCTCTTTACGTTTATGTATCACTCCCGCCGGATTGCGCGTTACCGCGCCAGCCGCACCGAGCGGGTTCTTTTCCTGTTGAACCATAGCCAAATTGTGGCCGGTTCATACTTCCGGGCTGTTTTGGAGGCTTGCAATCGTCAAATTTGACGGCTTAAGCGCCAAATTTGACAGGTTTGCACGGCCGCCGCCCGGATAACGCTTGCGCGCTATAGGCAGCCGTGTGCAGCCCCCGCATCCTTGCGGATACGCCTGCATCCGCTTTGGACAGCACTTAGCCTTGCTTCTGCTTGTGCTTGGGGTTCTCGCAGATGATCATCACACGGCCCTTGCGCTTGATGATCTTGCATTTCTCACAAATCGGCTTTACCGAAGGCCTGACTTTCATAGTTCTGTTCCTCCTTAAACTTGTGCTCGCATCAGTTTTTTGCGCGCCAGGTAATTCTTCCCCGCGTGAGATCGTAGGGGGAAAGCTCCACCGTGACCTTGTCGCCGGGCAAAATACGGATAAAGTTCATCCGCAGCTTGCCGGAGATATGCGCGAGTATCTTATGCCCGTTCTGCAGCTCGACCTCAAACATCGCGTTTGGGAACGAGTCGGAAACGACGCCTTCTACTTCAATAACATCCTGTTTAGACAAGCTATCCCTCCTAACGCTTTCTTACTCAAGTTCGTATCCCAGAGAAGCAATGCTTTTGCGTATTTGCGCATCCTGCACCTTGATGCCCTCACTCAGCTGACTTCGTACGTCCTCCGCCACCGCGGACTCGAGGCGCACGTGCCTCAGCTTCTTTTTCTTGGGGCGATCGATTTTTCGCAGGCGCCCATCAGCAAGCAACACATATCCTTCCCCGGAAAGACCCACAACCAGAAAAGCACGTTTTCTATCCCTTCCGGCTGTGCTCACCGCTATGCGGCCCAGTAGCTCTACGCCGCTTTGGTTCATGTCTCCTCCACTTCCGGGCCGTGCTCCTCCTGTGTGAGTGTCAAAAGCTCAGGCGCGCCGTCCGTGATGGCGATGGTGTTTTCGTAGTGCGCGCTCGGGCGTTTGTCCTGGGTGACAACGGTCCAACCGTCTGCAAGCACCTGAACACGGGCCGTGCCAAGGTTGATCATGGGCTCGATCGCAATCGTCATGCCCGGCTTTAAGCGGATGCCGTGCCCGGGGCTGCCGTAGTTGGGTACATCCGGCGATTCGTGCATTTGCCTGCCGATGCCATGGCCCACAAGCTCGCGCACAACGCCGTACCCGTGGGCTTCCGCGTGTGCCTGTATTGCCGCAGAAATATCACCCAACCGGTTTTCTGCCCGCGCCATTTTCAGGCCTTCGTAGAAGCATTCCCTTGTGACGCGCACAAGCTTCTGTACCTCCGGCGCAACCGTACCTACAAAGTACGTGCGCGCCGCGTCTCCATGCCAACCCTGAAGGTAGGCGCCAACGTCGATGCTGACGATATCCCCATCCGTCAGCATCCGCCCGCCGGGTATGCCGTGAACGACCTGTTCGTTGACGGATGCGCAGATGCTCTTGGGATAACCTCTGTAATTGAGAAAGGACGCTGTGGCACCGCGGCTTTTAATGATCTCCACCGCCGCCTGATCCAGTTCCAGCGTGGAAACGCCGGGCCTTACCAAAGCTTTCATGGCCAGCAGCACTTCTTCCACGATGCGCCCCGCCTTACGCATGTGCTCAACTTCGGCGGGCGTCTTGATTGTCATGGCCATCAACCCAACAGCGATGCGAGATCCGCATCCACTTCCTCCGGGGTACGGTCGCCGTTTATGGTATGCAGCAGGCCCTTTTCCCGGTAGTAGGCGATGAGGGGTTCCGTCTGCGCCTCATATACCCGCAGGCGGTTTTCCACCGTTTCCGCCTTATCGTCGTCCCTTTGGTAGAGCTTGCCGCCGCAATCCCGGCAGCCGCAGTCCGGATAGGTGGAAATGTGGTGGACCGCTCCGCAATCCGGGCAGACGCGCCGCCCGCTGATGCGGGAGACCAGGCGCTCAAAGGGGACTTCGAGGTTGATGACGTAATCGATCTCAGTCAGTTCACTAAGCGCGTCCGCCTGTGCGACGGTGCGCGGGAACCCATCCAGCAAAAACCCGTTTTTGCAATCTTCACGGGTAAGCCGGAGCCTGACCATGTCGATGATGACAGTGTCCGGCACCAGCTCCCCCTTGTCGATATAGCTTTGGGCACTGATCCCCAGCGGCGTTTTCGCTTTGCGCTCCGCGCGAAGCATATCCCCGGTGGAGATATGCGCAATGTTGTAACGCTTGCAGACAATCGCTGCCTGCGTACCTTTGCCCGCGCCCGGAGGCCCCAGGAATATCAGCTTCATGCCTCTACTCCTTCCCTTAATTGAGGAAGCCCTTGTAATGCCGCAGGAGCATCTGGTTCTGCAACTGATCCATCGTCTCAAGCGCCACGCTGACCATAATCAGCACGCTGGTGGGACCAAAGGGGGACCGGATGCCGAAGATGTGCAGTATGACGTTCGGGATAATGGCGATGATCATGAGGAACACCGCACCAAAGAACGTCAGCCTGCTGCTGATGCGGGAGAGATAGTCGCTCGTCGGCTTGCCGGGACGGATGCCCGGGATGAAACCGCCGTTTTGCTGGAGGTTCTTGCTCATTTCAATGGGGTTGAAGGAGATCGTGGTGTAGAAGTACGCGAAGCCCAGAATAAGCAGCGCATAGAACACATAATACACCGCGGTGCCCGTGCCCATGTAGGTTCTCCAGAACAAGGAGAACGGTTTCTCCCACGAAGGATCCACGATCTGGATGATCATGGTCGGGAACTGCGTGATGGTGAGCGCGAATATGAGCGGCATAACGCCGTTCGCGTTCGGCTTCATGGGAATGTGGGTGGACTGGCCGCCATAGAGCTTGCGGCCCACCACGCGCTTGGCGTACTGCACCGGCACGCGGCGCACGCCTTCATTCACAAATACCACCAGCAGGATGACCGCAGCGATCAGTACCAGGATCAGCGGAACCAACCATGCAGAGTACACAGTGCCGATCTGCGGCCCGTAGGAGATGATGGTGGTGGGGATCTGAGACACGATGGAGGAGAAAATCAGTATGGAAATACCATTGCCGATTCCGAGCTCCGTAATGCGCTCGCCCAGCCACATCAGGAAGCAAGTGCCTGCTGTCGCGACGATGCCGATCGTCATGTAGGTGAAGAAGTTCGGGTTGTACACCGCGCTGGAGCCGAGGCTCACAATGATGCCCACAGACTGGACCAGCGCTAAGCCTACGCCAACGAACCTGGTGGCTTGCTGCAGCTTCTTGCGGCCATCCTCTTCCTTGGCCAAACGCTCAAGCGCCGGGATGGCAATCTGAAGCAGCTGCACGATAATGGAGGCCGTAATGTAGGGCGAAATGCCCATTGCGAATATGGTGAAATTCGCAAAGCTGCCGCCGGAAAGCAAGTTCAAAAAGCCCAATGCATCATAGCTTGCCATCTGCTGGGCAATAAAGCTTGCATTCACGCCCGGGATGGGGAGAAAGCAGCCTACGCGATAGATCACGATGAGCAAAAGCGTCATCATGACCTTCTTGCGAATTTCAGGGACTTTGAACGCGTTGACCAGCGTCTTGAACATTACTCAATCACCTCAACACTTCCGCCTTTGGCCTCGATCGCTGTCTTAGCCGTGTCGGAGAATTTCGCCGCTTTTACGGTAAGCTTTTTATTGAGCTCGCCGCGTCCCAGAACCTTCAGGCCGTCCTTTTCGATCTTGCTGATGATACCCAGTTGCTTGAGCGCCTCGGCGGTGACCACGGTGTCATTCTCCAACCTATCCAGGTCGGATATGTTGATGATCGTATACTCTTTCGCGAAGATATTGGTGAAGCCGCGCTTGGGCAAACGGCGGGCGAGGGGCATCTGGCCGCCTTCAAAGCCGTTCTTCTTGCTGCCGCTGCGGGCCTTCTGGCCCTTATGGCCCTTTGCGGAGGTCTTGCCCATGCCGGAACCGGTACCGCGGCCTACGCGCTTTTTCGCCTTTGTAGAGCCGGCGGCGGGCTGTAGCTCATGCAGTTTCATGGTGTCCTCCTTATACTTCTTCCACCTTGAGAAGGTGTTTTACCTTAAAGATTTTTCCCCTGGTGCAGGCGTTGTCCGGCTGCACGGTGACGCTGTTGATTTTACGAAGCCCCAGCGACTCGACGGTCGCTTTCTGATCCTTAAGGGCGCCGATGGTGCTCTTTACGAGCGTGATCTTCAAATTAGCCATGTTACGCTCCTCTCTTTGGATCAGTCGAGTATCTCGGATACCGTCTTGCCACGCAATCTTGCGATCTGCTCCACGGTCCGAAGCTGCTTGAGGCCGTCCAAAGTGGCCTTCACGCAGTTTGCCGGGTTGTTGGAGCCATAGCTCTTGGTACGGATATCCTTGATACCAGCCATTTCAAGCACCGCACGCGCCGGGCCGCCAGCGATAACGCCGGTACCTTCTTCAGCGGGGAGCATGCGGACATGCCCTTTGGAAAAACGGCCTTCGACCTGGTGCGGGATGGTGGTGCCAATCAAGGGCACTTCGATCATATGGCGCTTGGCATCTTCAATGCCCTTGCGGACTGCTTCCGGAATTTCAGCAGCCTTGCCCATGCCGATGCCCACCTTGCCGTTTTCGTTGCCGACAACCATGAGCGCGGAGAACCGGAAGTTACGGCCGCCTTTGACGACCTTGGCTACACGGTTGATGGAGACTAGGCGTTCCTTGAACTCGGGAGCTTCCTGCTCGAATCTTCTATTCTGCATCGTCTTTCCTCCTTAGAAGTCCAGCCCGGCCTTGCGGGCGCCTTCGGCCACAGCCGCTACACGGCCTGTGTACAGATAGCCGCCGCGGTCGAACACGACCTTGGTGACGCCCTTTTCCAGAGCGCGCTTCCCGATGAGTTCGCCTACGAGCATAGCTGCTTCCTTTTTGCTTTTGTCGGCCAGCTGGGACTTGATGGACGCATCCAGTGTGGAAGCGGCGACCAGTGTGTTGCCGACTTTATCGTTGATAACCTGTGCGTAAATGTGGTTCAGGCTGCGGTATACATTGAGCCTGGGCCTCTCCTCGGTACCGATGAGGTGATTGCGGGAGCGGTCATGGCGTGCCTTGCGCACAGCATTCTTATCGATCTTCGAAATCATACTACCTTGTCACTCCTTCCTTGGTTACTTCTTACCCGTCTTGCCTTCCTTGCGGAGCACGACTTCGTTATCGTACTTGATGCCCT